>NZ_CAWNYS010000058.1:0-7339 GCF_963878295.1 Aeromonas sp. HMWF014
TATATGGGCAATGTGCTCAGTGCCGGGGTGGGCCAGGCGCCTGCGCGTCAGGCGGTGCTCAAGGCCGGCTTGCCGGACAGCATCCCCTGTACCACGGTCAACAAGGTGTGTGGTTCCGGCATGAAGGCGGTGATGCTGGCGGCAGATGGCTTGCGCCTCGGTGACACTCACATCGTGATCGCAGGCGGTATGGAAAGCATGAGCCGTGCGCCCTACTTGCTTGACAAGGCGCGCAGCGGTTTTCGAATGGGGCATCAGAGTGTGCTGGATCACATGTTCCTTGATGGCCTGCAGGATGCCTATGAAGGACAACTGATGGGACATTACGCTCAGGTGAGTGCTGATCGCGCCGGTCTGGCCCGCTCCGACATGGACGCTTTTGCCATCGCTTCCCTGGCGCGCGCCCTGGCGGCGCAACAAAGCGGTGCCTTCAGGGATGAGCTGGCACCGGTGCTGGCCGGAGATACCCTGCTGCTTGCCGAGGATGAGCAACCCGCCAAGGCCAGGCCCGATAAGATCCCTCACTTGAAACCGGCATTTAGCAAGCAGGGCACCATCACGGCAGCCAACGCCAGCTCCATTTCGGATGGGGCGGCGGCGCTGATCCTGATGCGGGCCGAGACGGCCGCGCAACTGGGTCTGCCCGTGCTGGCACGATTGGTGGGTTATCAGAGTCATGCGGCCGCCCCTGCCGAGTTCACCAGCGCCCCGGTCGGCGCCATCCACAGCTTGCTGGCCAAGGTGGGCTGGCGAGTGGAAGAGGTTGACCTGTTCGAAGTCAATGAGGCGTTTGCCATGGTCAGTATGCTGGCAATGGCGGGCTGCAAGCTGCCCCATGACAAGGTGAATGTGAACGGCGGGGCCTGCGCACTGGGTCATCCCCTGGGGGCAAGCGGCGCCCGGATCCTGGTCACCCTCATTCATGCGTTGCGCACGCGTGGCCTGAAGCGGGGAGTGGCTAGCCTGTGTATCGGTGGGGGAGAGGCGACGGCGGTTGCCATCGAGCTGGGTTAATCCGTGTCTGCCATGGCCTGGAGTTGCTGGTTGACCCAGGCCGTTGCGGCCAGATAGAGCTGGCTGACCTTCTCTTCATTGAGCCCGAGCCGGGCCGTTTTGGCGGTGATGCGCTGCCAGTTTGCACTCTCATAATCCTCACAGAACGAGAGATAAAATCCCAGGTTGCCCTTGCGTTCCAGCAGGGCGACCCGGATCTCCTCGATCAGGGGAATGGTGCCGAGCAGCTTGTCCATCGGCTGTTCCATCAGCACATCCAGCAGCGAGAACAACCCTGTGATGAAGGCTTGCTGTGCCTGCTGGGTAGGGGCATGGGCGTGGGCCAGCAGCTCGCAGAAACGGGCCCGGATCATGGACATCTGATAGAGCTCGGCGCTCTTGCCATGGCCGGCACTGGTGGTGGCGACCAGGGTTACAAAGCGCTTGAGCTGGGCGTGGCCAAGATAGACGGCCGCCTGGCGAAAGGAGGAGATCGGATTGGCGTGGCTCTTCAGGTGGTTGACGTAACGCAGCAGCTTGAGTGACAGCGATATGTCCTGACTTAGCAGTTGCTCGATGCGATTGAGGTCGGGTTCCTCCTGATTGACCACATTAAGCAGTTGCATCACCACCACCTGAGCGGGCTGCATGGTGGCCTGTTTCACCATTTCGGGTCGACTGAAGAAGAAACCCTGGAACAGATCGATACCGAGTTTTTTCACCCGTTCGAACTCCGCTTTGTCTTCTACCTTCTCCGCCAGATAGGTGAGCGAGAGGTGCTTATGCTGCTGGATGAACATCTTGATCCGCAACAGCGAGGTGGCGCGCAGATCGAACTTGATGATGTGGATATAGGGCAGGAAGCGCTCCCACTCGTCCGACATGGTGAAGTCGTCCAGCGCCAGCTGATAACCTAGCCCATGCAGCTGCTGCACCTTGGCCAGCAGGGCATCATCGGGATCGGCATCTTCCAGGATCTCGATGACCACCTTATCTTGTGGCAGGCATTCGGCCAGCCCCTCCAGCAACAGGGAGTGGGGGAAGTTGATGAAGCAGGGATGCCCACCGAGCAGCTGATCGATGTTCTGTTGCAGGAACTGCTCGACCACCAGTCTGGCTGTGGCTTGTTGGGAGGAGATCACCGGAAAGACATTATTCAGACTGTCGCGGAACAGCAGCTCATAGGCGTGGGTATTCAACTCCCGATCCAGGATGGGCTGCCTTGCTACGTATGAATACATGCATCTCTCCAGTGTGGGTACTGGATTGATTTTATTGTGAAGATGCGCACTATGCCAGTGCTACCGGACTGGAAACGGTCAATAACTGGCATAGTGCTTGTATGGCAGGAGAGATCTGCCTCTGCTTGGGCTAGAAGAGGTAATTCAACTGCAGGCCGGCCAGCCAGGCATCCCCTTCCGAGGTACCCTGGAAGGTGGAGGTGGTCTGCGGCAGCCCGGGTTTCAGCTGCATGGTTTCGGTCACCTCCACCTTCTTGCCATCGATCAGGGTCAGACCCAGATCCAGCGAGAGGTGGCGGTCGATCTGGTAACCCACCCCGGCGCTGTACCAGACCCGATCAGAGTCAGGGATTGAGATGGTACGGCGATCTGCCGGCACCGGGCTGTGGTCATAGGCCAGGCCGGAGCGCAGCTGCCATTGTGGTGCCAGCTGGTAGGTCAGGCCCAGAGCGTAGCGCCAGCTGTCTTCCCAATGTTCGTCCTTGATGTGCATGACACCGTGGTGGTCGAGCTCGGATTCGAGCTGCACGAACTTGCTCCAGTTGGTCCAGTTGATACTTGAGTGCAGCGCCAGGCTAGGCGTCAGCTGATGAAACAGCGCCAGTTCGGCGGTGGCGGGCAGGGGGAGTTCCAGGCTGCCGGTATCGTTAAATGGCTGATCGTTTTGATCGATGCCGATGGCATCGCCAGAGAGCCTCAGGGTCACGTCGTGGCGGTAGGAGAGGCCGATGCGAGTCGCATCCGACAGCGTCAGCAGGGTACCCAGGTTCCAGCCCATGGCCCAGCCATCCCCCTTCAGGTGCTTGGCGATCTTGTTGTTGGAGGGGAAGGTGCCACCCACTTCCCCTTCCCCCTGAATGGCGGATATGCCGGCACCGACAGACCAGACACGGTTGATGCGATAGGCCAGTGAGGCACTCAGATCCAGGGTCTTGATATCGGAGACATTGCCGAAGTGACCGGCATTATAGTTGTCCGGCATCTCGACGCCGAGGCCGTAGTAGGCGGTCGCTGCCAGCCCCAGTCGCCACTGCTCATTGAGCGGCACTATCAGGTAGGCGTTCGGTATCCAGGCATCATCGGCAATGTCGTGGGCGCTCGCATCCAGCGTGACGGGTCCCATGGCGGTGGGGACCCTGGTGATCCCTTGGATGTTGACGTCGGGGCGCACATAGATGAAGCCGCCGGAGAAGGCCATGCGATTGAAGCGGGTCATGGCGGCGGCGTTGCGGGAGAGCACGCTGGCATTGTCGGCGATAGCGGCCTCGCCTGCGAAAGCGCGGCCCATGCCGGTGGCGGATTGTTCTGCCAGCTGGAAACCTGCCGCCTGGGCCTGGCTTGATAGCATCAGCAGGGCGATGAGAGACGGCGTCATGGTGGAGTGCATGGGATGGTCCTTGAAAGTGAACTTGGCGTTCAATCTGTCTTATGGTTGGGTGCAGGATTTTATATGGTATGACCAGTAAGGCAACGGCAGAGGCACTGCGGGGAGAAAAACAAGATTAAATGCTGAGGGATAGGGGGCTAATAGCTTGATAAAAAAGGAAAAGTGAACAACTGTTTGCTACAGATGTACGCTGAAAACGAATTTGGCATAAAAAAGAGCGCCCGTAGGCGCTCTTGTCAATTGGCTGACGATCAGAATTTCATGTTGAACTGAGCGGAGGCCAGCAGGGCGTTACCGTGGGAGGTACCCTTCCAGCGCAGCGCTTCGCTGTTTTCGACCAGCTTCTCGTTGACGTCAACTTTCTTGCCGTCCAGATAGGCCATACCGAAATCGACGCTCATGTCCTTGTCGATGTGGTAGGTAGCACCGGCGCTGTACCATATGCGATCGGAGTCCGGGATACTCAGGCTGCGGTATTCCTGTGTGATCGGAGTCTTGTCGTAGGCGAAGCCGATGCGAGCTTCCCAAGCGGGATTGACGTACCAGGTGCCGCCCAGCGAGTAACGGGTGGAGTCCTTGAACTTCTCCGGCTTGTGCAGGCAGACGCCGACACCGTCAGCGCTGTTGCACTGGCCGCTGGTGGCCTTGAGCTCCTGGAAGGCACTCCAGTCGGTCCAGCTCACCGAGTAATGCGTGGCAAACTGCTGGTTCAGGCGGTGGTAACCGGCGAATTCGGCTTGGGCTGGCAGCTCCAGCGGCAGTTCGCCACCGACTGTCTTGAAGCCGGAGGAGGTTCCCCGATAGTCACCCTTGAAGGTCAGGTCTACCTGGGAGCGATAGGTCAGGGCGAAACGGTTGTTCTCGTTCACCTCATACATGGTGCCCACGTTCCAGCCGTAACCCCAGTCATCCCCTTTCATGTGGCTGACGATGGTGTCCTTGCCGATACCCGGCACGCCACTCAGTGGCGGCACGGCGGCCAGCACACCGGCTCGGCGG
This sequence comes from Aeromonas sp. HMWF014, assembly GCF_963878295.1. Taxonomy (NCBI): domain Bacteria; kingdom Pseudomonadati; phylum Pseudomonadota; class Gammaproteobacteria; order Aeromonadales; family Aeromonadaceae; genus Aeromonas; species Aeromonas sp. HMWF014. The sequence continues at coordinate 4,621 of NZ_CAWNYS010000058.1, forward strand.
TTCAATTCCGCCTCGGCATACACCAGGTTCAGACCCGCACCGACACTGAATTGCTGGTTGATGCGGTAGGCGATGCTCGGGTTGATGTTGACGGTCAGCAGCTCTGTATCGCCGGCAATGGAGCCTGCGTTGAAGTTGTCGGAATATTCGGTGGACAGACCGTAGTTGGAGAATATGCCGACACCCCATGCCCACTGATCGTTCAGCGGCTGGATGAAGTAGGTGGCAGGCACGAAGGCGCTCGGCGCGATACCGCTTTCGCTGGCGCTTGCCAACTTGGTGGGGCCGGCATAGATATCACCATTTACATCCACATCCGGCTTGATGTAGGTGCCGGCGACGGAGAGTGCCATCTTGTCAAAGCGGGTCATGGCTGCCGGGTTGCGTGACACCACGGAGGCATTGTCCGCCACGACGGCTTCCCCTGAGTACGCGCGACCCAGACCGGAGGCTGAGTGTTCGTTCAGCTGGAACGCGGAGGCGAAGGTTTGGGTACTGGCCAGGGTGACGGCGGCAGCGATCAGGCTCTTTTTGAAAAAGGCAGTTGTCATAGTGTTCTCTCTTGTAGGCAGATTTTCTGTCAGCATCAGGGCTTTTTTGCCACCGTATATGACAAGATCTGTTGTTATTTCAGCTTCTTCCCATTCAATTCTGGCGTGATTCTATGGTTCTGGTAGGAGGTAAGAAATCAGACCAGTGACAGCAGAATACATAAAAGTGACTATTGTGTTAATCATTTGTTTTAACTTGGCGTTTAAATAGTCTCTTTTGCCACTTATTGAATGAAATCCGAGCGTTAATGCTGATCCGCATCACAAAAATAATTTTGACCATTTGCAGTGATTGGGCGGCAAATGAGTGAGGATTGTGGTGGGAAAGGAGAGGAACGGGCAGAGAACCGGATTGTCTGCCCGTGCAGTTGACTCGATGTGATACAAGTCAGGATTGGGTTAACACCTGTTAAATCGACCAGTGCAGACGGGATCCCAGCGCCTGCACCATCGGATCCAGTGGCTCCTGCATGTCACCGATTAACACCATGTTGGCCCCCTTGAGTTGTACTATCTCCCCCTTGAGCTGGCCATCTTCGAAAGTGGGCTGCAGGGTGAGTGGCACATGCTTGGGCACCAGGAACAGGGTCACGGGTCCCATCTTGCCCTGGAACACCATGTGCAGCGCCGGTCCCTGGTAAAAAGCACAGTGATTGACGTAGGTGACGTTCAGGTCTTGCATGCCCATCAGGGTGGCGCCATATTTCTCCATCTTGGCGTTGATGGTGCGCAGGCTCACCTTCTCATCCACATCCTTGATGAAGGGCTCCTCCCCGTAGACGTGGGCCATGGCGACCTGGGCAAGGGAGAGTTCAGCCGGTGGCGTCAGCGGCCAGCTGAGCCAGCGGGTGCTCATGCCGAGCAGGAAGGCGACCGAAGCAGCCATGGCCAGCGGGCGCCATTGGCTGCGCGGGCTTACTTGCAGGGGAACCTGGCTCTCCTGTTCGGCGTTCAGCGCCTGCCTGAGCAGGATGCGCTCGGCCAGCCCGGCCGGTACCTCGACCTCCAGCGCCTGATGCAGGCGACGGTCCAGCTGCTTCATCTCGTCCAGATGCTTGCGATTGGCGGGGGTGGCCTGCGCCGCATCGAGAAAGGCGGGGTCATGCTCCAGCGGATGGGTGATGGCCCGCCGGCGAAATTCCAGCTCATCCATTGGTGTGTCCTCTCTGTTGTGTCGTTGACTCCATCGCCTCTTTGATCTGGTTGCGGGCCCGAAACAGGCGAGTCATGACGGTGTTCTTGTTCAATCCCAGTTGCGCCGCTATCTCGTCGCCGCTGAAGCCCCCCAACACCTGCAACAGCAGGGGCTCCTGATACTCGGCGGGCAGGCGGGCTATATGGCGTCTGAGCCACTCGTTTTCCATCTCCTGCTCGTTGTGCAAGGCATCCGGATCGCTCTGGGGATGCTCGTCGAGATCGATGAGATCGAACTGCTTGCGCTCGAACCGGCGGGCATTCTCCCGTCGCAATATGGTGATGAGCCAGGCCTTGGCGGCCTTGTCATCGAGCAGCGAGTCGATGCCCTTCCAGGCGCGCAGGAAAGTCTCCTGCACCAGATCCTCCGCCACCTGCGGATCCCGACATAGCCAGTAGGCGTAGCGATAAATGTCCCCGTGCAGGGCATGCACCAGGGCTTCGTATTTGGTCTGTTTGTCTGCCATGCCTCCATAGACCGGGGAAACCGTGGGATCCTTTCCGACGGTGGCTCCTTTTTTTTTGAAAAAACCTAACGCCATCGCTGGGCTTCCTTTATATGAGTGTCCCCAAGGGTCATTGACCCAAGCGTGCCAGTAGCATGAGGCCATAGGCTATCGCAAAAGGTTCATACGCGCATAGCGGGCCGGCGAGGCCTTGCCATGGGGTCTGACGGTCAAAGGGGGAGGCCTGGGTGGCAAAACAGGCGCGATCCAGTGCGGCGAGTCCGGTGGCAAGCGCGGGGGCATGGCGACAGGGCAAGTCAGTGAGGTGTGCGGTGCGGTGCGCATGGCGTCGTGGCCAGCGCAGGCTGGCCCATGCCAGCAAGGTCGCTCTGGCATGGTTTGCATCCTCGCGCCGCAGTGCCCGCTGCAAGCGATAGAAGGCGTGCCAGCGTGGCCACCCTTGCCAGAGGGCGCGCAGCAGCAGGGCCCAGATCACCCAGTAAAGGCTCTCATGGTTTGGTCCGGTGA
>NZ_CAWNYS010000059.1:0-3586 GCF_963878295.1 Aeromonas sp. HMWF014
CTCCCTTACAAGGAGGGGGTCACTGGTTCGATCCCAGTAACGACCACCAGATCGAAAAGCCCGCAACGATGCGGGCTTTTTTTATGGCTGTTACTCATCAGATTGTCAGACGATCCAGCTGGGTTGCCTGAGTGGTTGCGGCCTGCGCCAGCTTCTCGCTCAGGCGATGGCTGGCACTGGCCTCCAGTCCCTGGGTCGGCGGCATTCCCCATGCGCATCAGGCAGGCTCTGGTTGATGGTATCGCTGACGGTACTCGGCTCCTTGGCCGCCTGGCGACCAAGTTGATGTGAGCGTGGATCCGCTGGATCTGGGCCACCACCGGGCTGAGTGCTTCGAAGGACTGTGACCGTACTGGCCGAGCGGGTGATGCCGGTGCTCATCTACTGCTGGTTGCACTGCACAATGCCGCCCAGCTGATCAGGAAGAGTCCCATGGTGAGCAACCGCTTGGTGTTGAGCGGGCGTTGTTTCATTCGAAAACTCCTTTTGGCAAGAATGACAACGAATCACGTGAGGGTATGTGGACACTTGCGTATCACCGGATTTGTTGATGGGTTTGTGGCCAGCTTCTGGTTATAATTTTTGCCTTTCCGAGCCTTGATGGAACAGTCGCAATGAGCAATGCACTGAGCAGTATCCCTCCGGTGGTCGAGATGGACTACCCGTTCCCGGTCAAACCGGCCCCGCTGACCGCCGAGCAGAAAACGACCCTGATCGCAGACATCAAGGCACTGCTTGAAGCGCGCCAGGCTGTGCTGGTTGCCCACTACTACACGGATCCCGAGATCCAGGCGCTGGCCGAGGCCACTGGTGGTTTCGTCGGTGATTCCCTCGAGATGGCCCGTTTTGGCCGGGATCACGCCGCCCAGACCCTGATCGTGGCCGGGGTGCGTTTCATGGGGGAGACCTCCAAGATCCTGAGCCCGCACAAGCGGGTGTTGATGCCGACCCTGGAGGCCGAGTGTTCCCTCGATCTGGGCTGCCCCAGCGATAAATTCTCGGCCTTCTGCGATGCCCACCCCGACCACATAGTGGTGGTTTATGCCAATACCTCGGCTGCGGTGAAGGCGCGGGCAGACTGGGTGGTGACCTCCAGCATTGCGCTTGAGATAGTCGAACACCTCGACAGCCAGGGTTACAAGATCATCTGGGGCCCGGACAGGCACCTCGGCGCCTATATCGAGAAGAAGACGGGCGCCCAGATGCTGCGCTGGCAGGGCCACTGCATCGTCCATGACGAGTTCAAGGCCCGAGCCCTGCGCGAGCTCAAGGAGCAGAACCCGGATGCGGCTGTGCTGGTGCATCCGGAATCTCCGGCCTCGGTCATCGAGTTGGCCGATGCGGTGGGCTCCACCAGTCAACTGATCAAGGCGGCCAAAGAACTGCCTCAGCAGAAGCTGATCGTGGCGACCGATCGCGGCATCTTCTACAAGATGCAGCAGGCTTGTCCGGACAAGGAGATGGTCGAGGCGCCGACCGGTGGCGATGGTGCCACCTGCCGCAGCTGCGCCCACTGTCCCTGGATGGCAATGAACGGTCTGGTGGCGATCAAGGAGGCGTTGACCGATGGCGCCGAGCGTCACGAGATCCTGGTGGATGAAGCCCTGCGGGTGAAGGCACTGCTCCCGCTGGATCGCATGCTCGATTTTGCCGCCGAGCTCAGGCTCAAGACTCAGGGCAACGCCTGACAAGAGTGGCATGACATGCAAAGAGGGCACCCGCGGGTGCCCTCTTTTGTTATGAGTGCCGTGAAGATCAGAGGATCACGGTAGAGAGGCTGTGCTCCTCATCCGGCGCTATGACTACGCCTGCCTCGGTCGTGATGGCTGCTTCGACGCAGAGCATGGTGCGGTAGCCATCGTTGCTCATGTCAGCCATGGCGGTGGCACCTTCCTGCCAGGGGGTCCAGACCACAATGCTGTCGTGGTTGCCGCTGACCACCTGAGTGGTGCGATCGCCATCCTCAACCCGGATCATGGCCTCGGGTTGGTGGTAGACCCGATCAATGGCCTCTGTGAGTGTCAGCGCACCCTGCTGCTGCGCATCCTGGCCGGTCAGCATGTCGGCGTAAGGCTCACCCAGTCCGATCACGCTGACGGCTTCCGGGGCGCCAATCTGCAGATAGGTGTGCAGGGCGGCATTGTAGGCGATGGGGGCCTTGCCAGTGTTGCGGGTCGTCAGCACCAGCGAGAGCTCCTTGCCGACCAGGACGTCCAGTTCCAACTCGAAGGGGTGGGGCCAGAGGGTACGGGTCGCGTTGTTGTCACGCAGAGAGAGATGGACAAGCGTGCCATCGCCGTGATCAGAGACACCGTCCAGGGTCCAGAGGCTGGTGCGGGCGAAGCCGTGGGACGGTTTGCCGCTGCCGACACGGGCGGGGGCCGTGCCGAACCAGGGCCAGCAGATTGGAACGCCACCGCGGATGGGCTTGCTGCCGTCCAGCACTGCCTTGTCGCTGAGCCAGAGCGAGGCGGGTTCGCCGTGGCGCTGGTAGTGCAGCACCTGGGCACCAAATAGGCTGATCTCGGCCTTTGCATCGCCATTGTCGATGGAGAGCAGGGGCAGGCCAGCGGCATTATGGCTGAGGATACAGTTGGCAGTCAGAGAGCGTGTCGGTTGCATGAGGACTCCTGTGCTCGCGCACATTCAGAAGAGAGGGTCGGAAAATCCACGGTCCAGAATACAAAAAAGCGGCCAATGGCCGCCTTTTTCAAGCTACTTGATTGCGCATCCCAAATTACTTGGAGATGTGAGCGATCAGGTCCAGAACTTTGCTGGAGTAGCCCATTTCGTTGTCGTACCAGGATACAACTTTAACGAACTTGTCGTTCAGAGCGATACCGGCTTTGGCATCGAACACGGAAGTCTGACGCTCGCCCAGGAAGTCAGTGGAGACCACTTGATCTTCGGTGTAGCCCAGCACGCCCTTCATGGAACCTTCAGAGGCTGCTTTCATGGCTGCGCAGATTTCAGCGTAGGTAGCCGCTTTCTTCAGGTTGACGGTCAGGTCAACAACGGATACGTCCGGAGTCGGTACGCGGAAAGCCATGCCGGTCAGTTTGCCGTTCAGTTCCGGGATAACAACGCCAACAGCTTTGGCAGCACCGGTAGAGGACGGGATGATGTTCTGAGCCGCACCGCGGCCACCGCGCCAGTCTTTGGCAGACGGACCATCAACGGTCTTCTGGGTAGCAGTGGTAGCGTGGACAGTGGTCATCAGGCCGGATTCGATACCGAAGGTATCGTTCAGAACTTTGGCGATCGGGGCCAGGCAGTTGGTGGTGCAGGAAGCGTTGGAAACGATGTCCTGACCAGCGTAGGTCGCGTCGTTAACACCCATGACGAACATAGGGGTAGCGTCTTTGGACGGGCCAGTCAGAACAACTTTCTTGGCGCCGGCAGCGATGTGCTTGCGAGCAGTCGCGTCGTCCAGGAACAGACCGGTGGCTTCGGCAACAACGTCAACACCGATGGCATCCCACTTCAGGTTTGCCGGGTCACGTTCAGCGGTAACACGTACGGTTTTGCCGTTGACAACCAGGTTGCCGTCTTTGACTTCAACGGTGCCTTTGAAGCGGCCGTGAGT
>NZ_CAWNYS010000059.1:3596-6719 GCF_963878295.1 Aeromonas sp. HMWF014
TAAGCCATGTAGTCAACGTCGATCAGGTCGTTGATACCAACCACTTCGATGTCAGTACGCTCAGCGGCCAGACGGAAGACGAAACGGCCGATGCGGCCAAAACCGTTAATACCTACTTTGATAGTCATATTTGGTTACCTAACTGTTCAGTAGTCAAAGAAAATTCCGTTTGTAAATTTACTAGAACTCCCCCATGAGTCAACCAACATTCTGTCTGAAATTGCGCTAAATCATGAAAAACTGTGAAATTTATTTTCGGTTTATGTAACTGACAACCAACTTTTGTCGAAAATGTCGTCGGTTGGTTCGCGTCACAGATATCAACAATAGTGCCTGTTCGGTCACACAACCAGCTAGGCAGATGTGTAAAAATGTGCGCGGTTCAGCATGGCCAAAGAGCCATTGTTCAAGTACCACCCATAAAAAATTAATCAAAATAGTATAGATAGAATCCACAGCGGGAATTCTCAAACTATGACCACCCTGATTGAACATCTGGCTGCCGCCAAAGGCATTGCCAGTGAGTATGTTGACGCCTGGGGCCACTCGGCCCAGGTATCCGAAGAGAGCAAGGCCGCCATGCTGGGCGCAATGGGTTATCGCGTCGATGACGAAGTAGCCCTGACGCAGCAGCTGGAGCAGGAGCATCGCCAGCATTGGCTGCGCGCGCTGGATCCCGTGATGGTGGTTCGCAGCGGTGAGCCCATTACCCTCGACGTTCGCTTGCCCATCGATTTCGTCAATGACGCCCTCAGCTGGCAGCTTGCGCTGGAGCAGGGGACTGTGTTGTCCGGCCAAATTACCCCCATCGAGGGTGAGCTGGTAGGCGTCGCAGAATTCGAAGAGATGGAGTGCCAGGCCTATCGCGTGGCGTTGAATGTGCAGCCTGAACTGGGTTATCACCAGCTGACCCTGCTGGAGGAGGGCAACGATGAGCCGCTCGCCAGCATGCGCCTCATCGTTGCGCCCAAATCCTGTTACAAGCAGGCTCCCATTGCCGCTGGCCGCAAAGTGTGGGGCCCGAGCGTGCAGCTCTACTGCCTGCGCAGCCGCCACAACTGGGGCATAGGCGATTTCAGCGATCTCGGCCAGCTGGTCGAGAAAGCTGCCGCCTGGGGGGCCCACTTCGTTGGCCTGAACCCCATTCATGCCCTCTATCCTGCCAACCCTGAGAGTGCCAGCCCTTACAGCCCCTCGTCCCGTCGCTGGCTCAATGTGGCCTACATCAACGTGGAGGTGGTGCCCGAGTTTCTGGCCAACGATCGTCTCAAGGCTGAGGTAGCCAACCCGGCGTTCCAGCAGCACCTAAGTGAGCTGCGCGCCAAGAGCAACGTGGATTACACCGGCGTCATCGAGACCAAGATCGGTATGCTGCGTCAGGTGTTCGACCAGGCCAGTTTCAGTGCCGAGCGCCAGGCCAACTTCGATGCCTTCGTGGCTGCCGGTGGCGACAGCCTGCAACAGCAGGCGGCCTTTGATGCCCTGCAGGCCTACTTCTATGGCAAGGGCGAAAATGCCTGGGGCTGGCCGGTATGGCCCGATGCGTACCGCGATTACCACAACCCCGAGGTGGCCACCTGGGTCGCCGCGCACCAGCAGGACGTTAACTTCTATCTCTACCTGCAGTTCCTGGCCGATGAGCAGTTGGCGCACGCCGATGCCCGCGCCAAGGCCGCCGGTATGGTGATGGGGATCTATCGGGATCTGGCGGTCGGGGTCTCTGAAGGCTCCACCGAGATTTGGGCCAACCGGGATCTTTACTGCCCGAAAGCCTCGGTCGGGGCGCCACCCGATATCCTGGGTCCCCTCGGCCAAAACTGGGGCCTGCCCCCCATGAACCCGAATCAGCTGTTCGAGGCGGGCTATCAGCCCATGGTGGATCTGTTCCGCGCCAACATGCGTTCCTGCGGCGCGCTGCGCATCGATCACGTGATGGCCTTGCTGCGCCTGTGGTGGGTGCCGCCCGGAGAGTCCGCCGCCAAGGGGGCCTACATCTACTATCCGGTCAACGATCTGTTGGGGATCCTGGCGCTCGAATCCCACCGCAATCAGTGCCTGCTGATTGGTGAAGATTTGGGCACTGTGCCCGAAGGCATAGACGTCACGCTGAAAGAGAACGGCGTTCACTCCTACAAGGTGTTCTTCTTCGAGCGATCCAAGGCCGATGGGGGTTTCATTTCCCCTGCACACTACACCGAGCAGGCGATGTCGGCCCTGACCACTCACGACATGCCGACCCTCAAGGGCTTCTGGCATTGCGACGATCTGGCGTTGGGCCGCGAGCTGAAATTGTATCCGGATGAAGACGTGCTCAAGACCCTGTATGCTGATCGCCATCAGGCAAAACAGCGGATCCTCGACAGCCTGCACGCTCATGGCGTCATCTCTGACAACGTCAGTCAAGACGTGAACTGGGTTGGCATGAATACAGAACTCAACCATGGGCTGCAACTGCATATGTCCCGCGGCAGCTGCGCCCTGTTCAGTACCCAGCTGGAAGACTGGCTGGAGATGGACAAGCCGGTCAACGTACCGGGCACCAGTTACGAATACCCCAACTGGCGTCGCAAGCTGTCCACCGATCTGGAGGATCTTTTTGCCAATGAAGCGCTCAAGGCGCTGGCAGGCAAGATGAGCCAGGCCCGTGATGAGGCCAGTCGTTGAGCCACTGCCGACAAAACGTGACTCACTTACATCCGCTTCGGCCTTGGCCGGAGCGGATGTTCAGCTATGAAAGGAAATCTCGATGCTCGTTGAACGTTTGGTTGCTGCCCGCTGCGCCGATCCCTTCTCTCATTTAGGCCTGCAGACCAACCCGGATGGGCCAGGCCTCAAATTGACTGTCTGGTTACCGGATGCCCTCGAGATGCGCGTCAGGGATCTCAAGTCGGGCAAAATCGTTGCCACCTTGGCACCCTCCGATGAATCGGGCCTTTTTGAAACTGTTTTCACCCGCCGTAAAAATCCCTTTCCCTACCAGTTGATCGCCGACTATGCCGATGCCAAAGCCGAATTTGTCGACCCCTACCAGTTTCAGGATGCAGGTTGGGCCGGTCTGGCGGAACTGACCTCCCAGCCGGACAACATCTACCACACGCTCGGTGCGCAACTGCGCACCGTGGA
>NZ_CAWNYS010000059.1:6736-6933 GCF_963878295.1 Aeromonas sp. HMWF014
CGCCACCGCCGTGAGCCTGATCGGTGATTTCAACTTCTGGGACGGTCGTCGTCACCCCATGCAGCGCAGCCAGTGTGGTCACTGGGTGCTGTTCGTGCCGGGCCTCAAGGCGGGGGATCGCTACAAGTTCGAGCTCAAAGACCCCATGGGCAATCGGCTGCCCCACAAGAGCGACCCGGTCGGTTTCTACTGCGAGC
>NZ_CAWNYS010000060.1:0-5634 GCF_963878295.1 Aeromonas sp. HMWF014
GCTGTGGCCCTGACCATCTTCGGCCACGCCGAGCCCGAGCCACCAGCGGCCCTGATCCGGCTGCTGACGCAGCAAGGTCACATAGAGCTCGGCCGCCTCGGCATTGCGGCCCAGCTCCTGGGTCACGCCAGCCCAGGTGGCGTAATAATCCAGATTGCTGGCCAGATCCGGCTTATAGCCGGTCAACCAGCCGAGCGCCTTGAGCTGATCGCCGCTGCTGATGGCGAGCCTGGCCAGCAGCAGCCGAAAATCCGCCTGCTCTGGATCGAGCCGGATACCCTCTTCCAGCAGTTGAGTGGCCTCGCTCAGCCGACCTTCGCCATAGAGCAGACCCGCCAGTTGCTCGCGGGCCCCCTGATTGTGCGGGGCATGAACCAGCACCTGATAGTAGTTGTCCTGGGCATCGCGCAATTGCCCCCTGGCCATGGCGGTGGTGGCCTTGCGCTCGGCCAGGGTTGCCAGCTCGGCCTCGGAGAGGTTCACCGTCTCTATCTTCAGCACACCCGGTTTGCGCGGTGGCGGGACGACAGCCTCTTGTTCCGCTTCCAGCTCGGCATAGAGGTCAGGCTGCAGCGCTTCATCACTCGGCGCCACCGCTTCATAGCCGGTTTCATCCTGCTCCTCCTGCACCGGCTCGGGATCGGCTGCGAGCTCGGGTCTTGCGCTCGGAGTGGGCAAGGCCACCACCAGATCCACCGGCTCAGGCTCCTGCTCCTCGTCCGCGGGTGTGACCGGCACAACGCGGGCAACGGCATCAGGCCGTGGCTCGCTGGTCGCCTGCACCTGACTCTGAGGCACAACCCGCTGGCTCTGCTGCCAATAGATCCAGGTCCGCCAGCCGAGAATGCCGAGGGCCAGACCGCAGATCAAGGTCAGCACCAGCATCCACCAGCCCTGTTGCCGAACAGGAGGCACATAGACGGCCCCCTCCCTCCCCTGCTGACGCAGTTCCAGATCCTTGAGCATCTGGTTGATCACGCTCATGGCCAGACTCCATAGGCCAGGGCGCACCCCAGCAGTAGTAACAGTGGCCACCAGCGACCCCGAGCGGGGCGGCTGGCATCGTCGGTATCGCGAATGGCTAGGTGCACCAGACCGGCATCGATCTGACGCTCACCCCGGCCATAGGCCAACATCAGGCACTTCTGCGCCAATATGTTGGTAAGCCGCGGGATGCCACGGGAGGCGCGCCACAGCAGGCGCATGGCGCGACCACTGAACAGCGGGGCCCCGCGATAACCCGAAACATGCAATCTGTGCTCCAGATAAGCGCGGGTCTCGTCAAAGCGCAGTGGCCGCAGGCAGTAGGAGAAGCCGACCCGCTGGCGCAACTGGCGCAGATGGGGCTTGGCCAGCCTGGCATCCAACTCCGGCTGGCCGAACAGCACTATCTGCAGCAGCTTGCTCGATTCGGTCTCCAGGTTGCCGAACAGCCGGATCGCCTCCAGGGTCTCGTCCGGCAGGGCCTGCGCCTCGTCGATCAGCACCACCACCCGGCTCCCATGCTGATGCAGGCCTATGAGGTGGCGATGAATGCGATCCGTCAGATCCAGCTCGTTGCCCTCCCGTACCGACAAGCCCAGCTCCAGGGCCAGCGCGGTGCGCAGCTCGGCGGGGGTGAGGTGCGGATTAGGCAGCCAGGCCAGACGCACAGGACAGGCCTCTGAACCCAACTCGCTCAGCAGCTTGCGACAGAGCAGCGTCTTGCCGGTGCCGACCTCGCCGGTCACCTTGATGAAGCCCTCCCCCTGCATCAAAGCCCAATTAAGAACCTGCAGCGCCTCCTCATGGGGAGGCAGCCCGTAGTAAAAAACCGTGTTGGGGGTGAGGCCGAACGGCGCCTCCTGCAGACCGAAGTGGTTCAGGTACATGAGTCGTCACCGGCCTGGGTGTCTGCCGTGGCACCGAGCCACAGGCCGTCTGGAACAAAGCCAACCGTGTGCTGGGTCATGGCTTAGCCCTTGGGCGGATACCACTTGTCGAGCAGATCGGAGGAGCGCTGCAATTCGTTTTGCCAGGTGTCCTTCTCCACCACGGTCGGTTTGAGCAGGATCACCAGCTCCACCTTCTTGGTACTCTCGCGGCGGTTGGTGAAGGCCTCGCCGATCCAGGGGATATCCCCCAGCAGCGGTACCTTGCTGACGATCTCCTGCTTGTCGGTCTTCATCAGGCCGCCGATGACGATGATGTCACCGTTATTGGCCTGCACCACGGTATCGGACTCGCGGATCGAGCTCTTGGCGAGCGGCAATTCCAGCTTGCCCCCCGTGGTGCCCAGATTTATCGTCTTGTTCTGCTCTTCGGTGTCGATGACGGAGGGGTGAATGTGCAACAACACCTTGCCCTCTTCGTCGATCTGTGGCGTCACGTCCAGCGCGATACCGGAGAAGAAGGGGGTCAGCTCAACGTTCGGGGTGCGTTCTGTTCCGGCCGTCGTTGAGGTTACCGTGCTAGTGGCGTTGGTGACGAAGTATTCGTCCGTCCCCACCTTGATCACCGCCTTCTGGTTGTTGGTCGCTGTCACCCGGGGACTGGAGAGGGTATTCACATCCCCCTGGGTCTTGAGCAGGTTGACCGCCACGTTGAAGTTGCCATCGGAGATCTTGAAACCGGCACCGCCCCCCAGTGCAGTGAAGATCTGGTTGGGTGTCGTGGGCAGCTGGGTCGGGGCGAGCGAGCCGCCACCGGTAATCCCCTTGTTGCCATCCCAGCTGGCGGAAAGGCCACTCCAGTCCACCCCCTGTTCGTAACCCTCGTTGAGAGCCACTTCCAGAATGCGCGCCTCCAGCACCACCTGGCGCTTGAGGTGGGTCTCGGACTGGCTGAGGAATTCACGCACCGCTTTCAATTCTTTCGGATAGGCACGGATGGTGACCAGACCCGCCTGCGGGCTGGTGATGACGGCACGACCATCGCCACTGCCAACCAGCATCTCCAGCGAGGTGCGCAGATCAGTCCAGTAATCGCTATCGGTGTCTGTCTCGATGCGGGTGCCGTTGCCGTTATTCGAACTGGTATTGCCGTTGGATGCATTGCTGCTGTTGTTACTGCCGCTGTTGGCGTTGTCGAAGTTACTGCTATTGCTGTTGTTGCCGTTGGCTGTCACCCCGCCCGTGCTGACCGAGGTACGGGACAGACCACGACGGGACATCATCAGGTAGTTGACCGGTATGGTTTCAGTGCGCAGCCCAGCCGGATAGACGTGGAATACATTGCCCTTGCGCTGCACATCAAAGCCATACATGTCACCCACCACCGCCAGCACTTCAGACAGGGTGACGTCCTTGAGCTCGACGGAGATCTGGCCGGCCACACCGGGATGCACGGCCACGCTGTAACGGGAACCCTTGAAAAGGGAGCCGAAAAATTCCACCGCATCCACATCGTGGGCGGCGATACGCAGCCGCGGTTCCGGCATGCTGAAGGCCTGGGGCGGCCGATTCATCTGCAGTAACTCGCTCTGTACCGACTTGGGCACTGTCGCCAATCCCCCGACTTTGTTCTGCTCGGCCATGGCGTGTTTCAGTGCATCCTTGGCCTGCACGGGTTCGGGGTGCTGGTAGCTGGTACAGCCTGCCGCCAGCACGGCCACAGAGATCAGGCAGAGATGATTGTTTTTCATGTAATGAGTGCACCCTGACTTTCAATTAAACTCGACAAACCTTGCCCCACCATCTCGGGTGGGGCGCGTTCAGATGCGGACCTTGCTGGCAAACAGGGTCAGCGACTGGCGCTTGCCCCCCTTCTCCAGCACCACGGCATCTGCACTGATGGACACCAGTCGATATCCCTCGACCTGCTGGCCCACCCGGTAACTTTTTCCGTTGAGCACCGCCAGTGCCGGACCATTGCCCAGCATCACGCTCTGCAATGTTGGTAAACCGGCGCTCTGGCTGGCCGAGACCCCTGCCCGGCTGTTCATCCCGTCCAACGGTTCCGTGGGGTCCTGCAGCACCTCGGCCTGGGCCACTGCGCCCAGCAGACAACACAATAGCGTCAGCCATCTAACCACGAATAAACTCCTTGCTGGTGCTCAGGGTGTAGATTTCCATCTCCACCACGGCCTTGGGATGTTCCTGCACCTGGTAGTCAAACTGCTTCCAGTAGAAGTGACGGGGTAACGCCTCCAGTGCCTTCAGGTACTGATAGACATCGAAGTAACCGCCCTCCAGCTTGAGGCGGATGCCGTGCTTGAACAAGTTGATGCGCTGATCCCCCGCCATCAGCGGCTGGGGGGCGAGGGAGGTCAGTGCCAGCATGTGCAGATTGGTGGAGCGTGACAACAGAGCCTCCAGCACGGCTGGCATCTCGTGGGCCTGGATCAGATCCACCGTCTGGGCCTTGAGCTCGGCATCCAGCCTGTCGATATCCCCCTCGACCCGTACCAGCTGCTCGCGCACGCTCTGATCGGGATCACGCGCCAGCCTGGCCTGCTTGCCCAAGTTCTCGAGATCCATGATTTCCAGATCCCGCTGGGCCGTGGTCAAGGCCACCCTGTCCTGCGCCAGCCGCAGGGCGGCGCCATCCAGCCAGCCATAGATGGCGCCAGCGCAGATCAGCACCAGACCGGTCAGCAGGATCAATATCCGCTCGCGCTGGCTGAGGGCGGCAATCTTGTCCGCCCATGCCTGCCATTGTGCTTTCAGGCTCATCAGGGCTTCTCCCGCTCAATGCCGCTGAGCTGGAAGGCCAGCCGGCCCTCCTTGTCACGGTTCAGGGTCAATTCACTAAACTGCTTGCCCGCCAGCGACGGGGTCTGCTGGAAACGCTTTACCCAGGCGGGCACATCCTGGCTATGGTTGGCAAAGCCGGACAGGTTGATCCGCCCCTCGGCGATCTCGATACGCTGCAAGGAGAGCTGCTTATCCCGAATGCGGGAGAGATCGGCCATCAGGCCAGCGTAGCCCTGGGATTTTTGCAACGCCAAACTGCCCAGCTGCTGCATCAACTCCTGCTTGGCAGTCAGTTCTTCCTGCTTGCTGGCCAGCTGCTGTTGCAACACAGCATTGGCTTGGTGGCGGGTCAACTCGGCATCCAGCCGTTGGGCCTCGCCACGCTTGACCTCCAGCGCCGCGCGCACCTGCGCCAGCTCACGGCCAACCCCTTGTTGCTGCCAGCCGTAGAAGGCGCCCATGCAGAGCAGCACTGCCACGCAGCCACCCCAGACCAGCGCCATCTGGTTGAGGCTGGCCCACTGGCGTCTGGGGCGAAACTCGGCGCCATAAAGGTTGATCTGACGTTTCATCAGGCATCCTCCCCGATGGCGGCAGCATAGGCAGAGAGATACTCAACACCGGACAGTATCGCCTTGTTGGCCATGGCGGAGACGGCGAAGCCGAAGGTCTGCTCCATGTGACGCACCAGGGTACCGATGAAGGGTGAGGCGATGGCGAGCTGCATCTGACCCAGCTCCGGCAGCTTGAGCTGGCCGACCAGGTAATCGAGGGAGCGCTGGATCTCCAGCGCCAGCGAATCGAGCAGCATGCTGTCCGGCTCATGCTCACCGGTGAGGGCGGTGAAGCCGCGCAGCTGGCGGGAGAAGCAGAGGCCGCCCTGATGGAATACCAGCAGCTGCAGATCCTGTCCCCTGGGCTGCCACAACAGCATGCGTACCGCGTTGTCAGCCTCATAGAG
>NZ_CAWNYS010000060.1:5644-6320 GCF_963878295.1 Aeromonas sp. HMWF014
ACGGGTTCATTGACGTAATCCTTGACCGCCCAGGGCAACGCACCGGCCATTTCGGCGTCGGGCACGGCGGGCTTGTCGATCTGGACTTGCTGATAAAGGCTAGCGGCGAGGGCGACCCGCACTTTAGACTTGGCGAGGCCATGGCGGCTGAACAGCTCGCTCATGGCAAGCGACCACTCCTGCGGGCCATGGATGGCGCGGGTGGCGAAGATAGGCTGAGGCCCGAGCGAGGCCAGCATAATCCGATCGCTGGCAAGCAGGAGCCCTACCTGATGGCTTGGGGTTGAACGTCTGAAAAATTGTTTCATTAAAACCCGCACCTGGCTGCATAAAACGGATTAAACCTTAACATAAACAGGGCATTAGCCTCCAGATAAAATGATGGATGACGCATTGCAACCCAACTGGATCCTCTCGCAGGTGTTTGCCCTGCAGCCGACCTGGCTTCCCTCGCCGCTCCAGGCCATCTCACACCCGCTGCTGACCGAGCATGGCGTAACGCTATGGTGCAAGCGGGATGACCTGATCCACCCAGCCATCTCGGGCAACAAGTGGCGCAAGCTCAAGTACCATGTGCAACACGCCCAAGAGCAGGGCATAAAGCACCTGATCTCGTTTGGGGGGGCCTACTCCAACCACATCCATGCACTGGCAGCAACAGGGGACCAATCCGGCC
>NZ_CAWNYS010000061.1:0-1082 GCF_963878295.1 Aeromonas sp. HMWF014
GCTCTTTACCTATGCCGCCGACTGGCTGCCCGCCCTTAACCCAGAGCGAGGCGCGGCCAACTTCCAGAGCGGCGAGCTGCCGCTGCCCCCCGAATGGGGCAAGGAGCAGGGGCTGGAGCTGGCGGAGCTGCTGCGCTTCTATCGCCAGCCCACCAAATATTTCCTCAACCGTCGCCTCAAGGTGTGGTTTGAGTTGAATGAGGCCAACATCGAGGACAGCGAGCCGTTCGAGCTGGATGGCCTGCAACATTATCAGCTGAAAGATCTGCTGCTCGATGCCCATCTGGCCGAGGGCGACAGTCCAGAGCGGAGCGATAGTGTGAGCAAACGGCGCGAGCGGTTACAGCTCACCGGCCTGCTGCCGCAAGGGTGGTTCGGCAGCCTGCTGCTGGACGATCTGGATGCCGAGATGGGCAAGCTGGCGGATCGGCTACGCCCCTGGGTTGCGGCCAATGAGGCAGAAAAACAGGCGGTGGAGATCGATATCTCGCTGGCACAGGGGCAGCTGCAAGGGTGGATCGACACCCAGAAGGGGCGCTTGCTGGTGGTCAAACCCGGCAGCTTCAACGGCAAGGATCTGCTGCTGGGCTGGATCCAGCACCTCTGCCTCTGCCTGAGCGGCGCCCCCGGCGATACCCTGCTGTTCGATGCCAAACAGAGTCTGCGGTTAGCCAAGCTCGCTGCCGACGAGGCGCGCCCCAAGCTGGCGGCGCTGGTGGCGTGCTGGGCGCAGGGGATGAAGCGGCCGCTGCCGTTTTTCCCCAACACCGCCTGGGATTGGCTCAAGGCGATCGAGAAGGATCCGGACAAACCGGAGGCGGCCGACAAGGCGGCTCTCACCCGTTTCAACGGCGGCTGGATGATCAATGGGGAGGGGCAAGACGTTTACGTCGCCCGCTGCTTCCCCGAACTCGATGACGAGGTGCTTGGGCAGTTGCAGGCGCTGGCCCGCGAACATCTGACCCCGCTGCTCAAGACCCTGGAGGAGCTGAATTAATGGCTAACCCGCTCAATACATTGCGTTTTCCCCTCCATGGTGAACGACTGATCGAAGCCTCCGCCGGTACCGGCAAGACCTACAC
>NZ_CAWNYS010000062.1:0-8711 GCF_963878295.1 Aeromonas sp. HMWF014
ATTTCGGTGGCGGCCTGCAAATTGCGCTGGGGGCTGATTTTCGGTTCAGCACCCCGGATTGCCGTTTCTCGGTGATGGAGATCAAGTGGGGCATTATTCCCGACATGAGCGGCAGCGTCACCCTGCGCAACCTGATGGGGGTGGACACGGCCATGGAGTTGGCCATGAGTGGGCGCGAGCTGGATGCCGTCGAGGCCAAAACCTTCGGGCTGGTGAGCAGGGTCTGCGAGGACCCGCTGGCAGAGGCGCGCGAGTTCGCCAGGACGCTCATCACCAAGTCGCCAGACGCATTGGCGGGGATCAAGCAGCTCTACCATCAGGCTTGGGCGCGCAGCGATGAGGTGATGCTCAAGGAAGAGACCCGTTTGCAGAGACAGATCCTGGGGCGGCCCAATCAGTGGCGCGCCACGTTCAACAGCCTGTTTCGCTGGCGCTTGCCATTCGGGCCGAGGCGCAATCCGCTCTGACCGCGAGCAGATAAAGTGCAAAAGAAATGGCAGCCGAGGCTGCCATTTTTATCGATGTCTTATGTCATTGCGGTTCAGGAGATCTTGCGATCCGGCTCGAACGGGTGGCCGGCCTTCTCCTGTTCCAGGTTGTCTTCGGAGCGGTGACCCATCCAGTAGTCGGCGTTCTTGATGCCGAGTTTTTCCGGGTGGAACACGGGATCCTGCCCCTTGGCCTGCTGGGCTTCATAATCCCGCAGGCAGGCGAAGGCGGTCTTTTGCAGCAAGAGGATAGCGATGATGTTGAGCCAGGCCATCAGGCCGACCCCGATATCACCCAGCCCCCAGGCCAGATCGGCGGTCTTGACGGTGCCATAGACGGTGGAGGCCATCAGCGTCAGCTTGAGCACGAAGGTCAGCCAGGGACGGTTCACCTTGCGGTTGATGTAGGCGATGTTGGTCTCGGCGATATAGTAGTAAGCGACTATGGTGGTGAACGCGAAGAAGAAGAGCGCGATGGCCACGAACATGCTGCCAAAGCCGGGCATCATGCTCTCCATGGCGGTCTGCACATAACCCGGGCCCGCTGCGATGCCGGCAATACCGGTATAGAGGGCGACGCCATCCGGTCCCTGTACGTTATAAAGGCCTGTGATGAGCAGCATGAAGCCGGTGGCAGAGCAGACGAACAGGGTATCGATATAGACGGAGAACGCCTGAACCAGACCCTGTTTGGCCGGGTGGCTCACCGCTGCTGCGGAGGAGGCGTGTGGCCCTGTACCCTGGCCCGCTTCGTTTGAGTAAACCCCGCGTTTGACTCCCCACATGATGGCCAGACCCAACACGGCGCCAAAGCCGGCATCAAAGCCGAAGGCACTCTTCCAGATCAGCAGGATCACGCCCGGCAGGGCCGTGATATTGAGGGCGATGATGACGCAGGCCACTATGATGTAGCCCAGCGCCATAAAGGGCACCACTGTACTGGCGAAGCTGGCGATCCGCTTCACACCACCGAAGATGATAAAGCCGAGCAGCAACGCCAGAGCGGCGGCGGTGACGTTCGGATCGATATCAAAGGCAGTTTGCAGGCTGGAGCCGATGGAGTTGGCCTGCACCCCCGGCAGCAGCACGCCGCAGGCGAAGATGGTGGCGATGGCGAAGGTCCAGGCATACCACTTCATGCCGAGCCCTTTCTCGATGTAGAAGGCCGGTCCCCCGCGGTATTCGCCGTTGATCTTCTCCTTGTAGACCTGACCCAGGGTGGACTCCACGAAGGCGGAGCTGGCGCCGAAGAAGGCGACCATCCACATCCAGAACAGGGCGCCCGGGCCACCGAAGGTGATGGCCGTGGCGACACCGGCGATGTTACCGGTACCAACCCGGCCAGCCAGGGTCATGGCCAGCGCCTGGAAGGAGGAGACACCGGCATCCGTGCTCTTGCCGTCAAACATCAGCCGGATCATCTCCTTGATGTGACGCAGTTGCAGGAAGCGGCTGCGCAGGGAGAAGTAGAGGCCTACCCCCAGACACAGAAAGATGAGCGCTGGGCTCCAAATTACCCCATTGATGGCATTGACGATCTCATTCATGTACAACAACTCCTTTGTCGTGCTGTCTTGGCGGGGTCTGCGCCCCGCTCCCTTAAAATAGTGGGTGACCAAGAGGGTCATTTCATCGTGTGCGGGACTTTCAACTGCCAAGTCCGCGGGTTTTAACATATCCATTTGTTCGTGGGCTTCCCAGCGAAATATGTTGTTAACTTGTTAATTTGTGAATTGACATTAACAAATGGCCAATTTGACTGGACACAATACGGCATAAGCCCCTTATCATCGTCGTTTGCGCCTCGATGTATGGAGGGGGCTGAGACAGAGCAAAATGGAGGCCAACGATGAAGATGGACAGTGAAGAGTGGCAGATCCGGCCCGCCGCGCAGGCGGATGCCGATGCCATGGCGCAGCTGTTCGGGCAGCTCGGCTATCCGGCCAGCACGGCCGAGGTGGGCGAGCGCGGGGGTAGGCTGGATCCGGCTACCGAGGTGCTGCTTGCGTGTCATGGGACTGACGTGGCGGGTGTGCTGGTGTGGCACCGCCTGCGGCCATTGCATGTTGCACCAGATTGGGGCCTGATCTCGGCGCTGGTCGTCGATGAAGGTGCAAGGGGCGTGGGTGTGGGGGCCGCCTTGCTGGCGGCGGCAGAAGCCAGCGCCCTGGCGCAGGGTTGCAGCCAGCTGGAGTTATCCAGCAGTCTCAAGCGTGAAGAGGCTCATCGCTTCTATCTGGCGCAGGGCTACCTTGAACGCCCGAAACGGTTCGTGAAATTATTCTGATCAGCAAGAGGAGTCTGCGTGTTCTGGTCCAGGTTATGGAGTCTGTTTGGTGGCGCATCCCTGCAGGAAGAGAATGCCCCGGGAGCGTTGGAGTGGCAGCAAGCACTGGCGGCCGTGCCCATTTTGCAAGGATTTACCCGCAGTGATCAGCTGAGGCTGGTTGCGCTGGCGCAGCAGTTTCTGGCTCGCAAGACACTCACCCAGATTGGCGTCGAGCTCACTCCTCGCCAGCAGGCGGTGCTGGCCCTGCAGGCCGTGCTGCCCATTTTGCATCTGGGGCTCGACTGGTATCGCGGTTTTCACGAAATCATCCTGATCCCCGAGCCGGTAACTCGCCGTCAGGAAGTGCAGGATGAGTTCGGTCTGGTAAGCGAGTGGGAAGAGGAGAACGCCGGTGAGTCCTGGCCGCAGGGACCGCTGGTGCTGGCCTGGAGCGAGTTGCAGCAGGATGGGGATTGGGATGGGTTCAACCTGGTGATCCACGAACTGGCCCACAAGCTCGACATGCTGGGGGGGGAGGCCGATGGTGCGCCACCACTGCCGGCAGGCATGGATCCGCGCCAGTGGACCCAGGCGTTGCAGGGGGCATTCGATGCCATGAACGCCCAGCTGGCCCGCGACGAGGTAACCGCCATCGATCCCTATGCCGCCGAGCATCCGGCCGAGTTTTTTGCCGTGTGCTGCGAGAGCTTTTTTACCGATCCGCTGCGCCTGCAGCAGGTCTATCCCGCGGTATACCGGCAACTAAGCCAGTTCTTTAGCCAGGATCCCGCCCTGCGTTTTCCGGCGACCCGCTTGTTGGCGGGAGAGGCGCAAACGGGGTCACTTGTCTGATAACCGATCCGCAGATGATGTAATCTGAATAGCAAAAAGGCACCCGAAGGTGCCTTTTTCACAATCTGAATCGCTTGCCTATCAGGCAGCGGCTTTCAGCTGTACGGCTGCGGCTTTCTTGTGATCGCCAATCGGCAGCACTGTGCGGCCAAATTGCTCGTTGATCACGGTGGCCATGGCCAAGTAGATGGCGCTGGCGCCGCAGATGATGCCTTCGAAACCAGCGATGGTGCCGATCAGGGTGCTGCCGGTGAAGTCACGGGCGGCCAGCAGGAAGAACAGCACTGTCAGGGAGGCAAACACGAACTGCTTCACGCGCGGGTAGTTGACGGTGCCAACCAGCATGAACAGGGTGAACATGCCCCACATCAGCAGATACCAGCCCATGTAGGCAGCGGGGGTGGCTTCGGCCAGACCCATGGTCGGCATCACCAGCAGGAACACCAGGCTCCACCAGAAGGTGCCGTAGGAGATGAAAGCGGTGACACCGAAGGTGTTGCCACGCTTGAACTCCATAATACCGGCAATGATCTGGGCCAGACCGCCATAGCACAGGCCCATGGCCAGGATCATGGCGCTGATGGGGAAGAAACCTGCGTTATGGATGTTCAGCAGAATGGTGGTCATACCGAAACCCATCAGACCCAGAGGGGCAGGGTTGGCCAATTTTTCGCTCACGTGGCGTTCTCCAAAAAATAGAGGTGGGGGGTTGATAAAAGACGCGCGATTTTAGGCAGGCTCTTGGCCCCGAGCAAGAGGGGGAACCGCAGAAATGGTAAAAAACCACACGAAATTTTACCCCATGAACCATTCGTGCCATTCAGGTAGATAACAGGTGAATGAATAGCGCTGAAAAGGTTTATTTTTTGTATGAAAAACGCCTTTTTTGAAAGTAAGCAACATAGGGCGTGGGCATGTTTGACTGCCGCGCCTTGTCCCTCTTTTTATTGCCTGAGTGATGGCTGGCTAAAAAACAGCCTCATATGCCATCAGACAAGAGTGTGTCACTACTATATCAAGTTGAGACAGATCTCCGCTTATGTTGGGAGTCTGCCGGTTGGGCAGGGCCTAAGCAGGGATAGCAGGGATAGCAGGGATAGCAGGGATAGCATGGCTGACCACGGGAGCATCAGGAAAAGGGGGCACGGATCGTCGCACCAGCGCCATCTGCCTGGCGCATAGCAGCGCAATAATTGCGCCGCAATATGGCGATGTGAAAAGACAACCGGCAGGGTGAGCAAAGGGGGGGCTTTTGGCCCCCCCTTGCTCAATCATCCAGGGTCAGGACGACCTTGGCTTCCTTGTCCGTTTCCCGCACCTGGCTGTCGAGCACAAACAGCCGCTCCGGCGCGATTCCCTGGGTATCCACCAGATACTCCTTGGTGTTCTGGGCGCGGCGCATGGCGAGGTTGCGCAGGGACTTGGTGGTGATCAGCTGCTGATCCCGCAGCAGGATCTCCGCCTGGGCGCGCAGGGCCGGGCTCGATTTATCCAGTTTCAGCCGATCGGCCAGATCCCCAAGATCCTCATTGAAGCGCGCCTCATAGGCCTCGGCCAGTGCCGCTTGCAGGACGGGATCCTGCTCCAGCAGGGAGATGTCGACCGGGGCGCCCGTGATCTTGGCCAGCGCACGTTCCCGCTTCTGGCGCTGCAAGATGGGGCGCTACTCGTTGAAATTGGCCTTGCCGCGAATGTTCATGCTGAGCTTGGGGCTCTCCTTGAGGGCCTGTGCCAGCTTGGCGAGCTTGGTCTGCTGGGTGGGTGTGAGATCCGGCTCACCGGGCAGGAAGAGCAGTTCGTCCAGATCCTCGGTGCCTCCGGCCAGGGAGGCCAGCAGGGAGAAGGGGGAGGTGATGGCCTTGCTGAGCGTGTTGCTCAGCACATCCCAGAAGATGTTGCCCAGGCTGAAATCCGGCTGATCCAGATTGCCCTTCACCTTGAGGTTCATCTGGATGACGCCATTGGCGTCGCTGAGCAGGGCGATGGCCAGCCCCAGCGGCAGATCTTTGGCCTGTTCACTCTTGATCTTCTCCCCCAGTTGCAGTTTTTTGATCGTGATGTCGTTGTTCCCCTCCAGCCGGTTGCCCCTCAGCTTGTAGTTCAGCTTCATGGAGAGCTGCCCCTTGTCGATGGCGTATCCCGCATAGGTGCTGGAGTAGGGGGTGAAGGTGGTGAGCTCCAGGTTGTTAAAGGTGACGGCCACGTCCAGCACAGGTTGTTCGATCAGCAGGTTGGTGCCGCCGCGAATGGTCACGGGGGCATAGCGGTCAACCTTGCCGTTGAAGGCGAGATCCGAATGCTGGCCGGGAATGTTGCTGATATGGCGGCTCTGACCCGTGAGGGAGGCGATGTCCACCACGAACTCCGGGCTCAGGCTGCGATCCGCAAAGCGCAGGTTGCCCTGCTCGGTACGGATCTGATCTATGGTGATGCGGGGAACGGGCCCGCTGGCCGGCTTGCTCCCGGCGGCTTGCGGCAGCAGCAGTTGCTGGACGTTGGTCACCCTGTCCTCGTTGATCTCGATGCGGGCAAAGGGCTTTCGCAGCAAGATGTCGCCAATTCTCACCTGCTGGCTGATGCCGTCATAGTGCAGTCCGCTCAATTGCAGGTGCTCTATCTGCAGCAGGCGTTGATTGTCGGCCCGATCCAGCACAGTGAGACGCTCGATGTCGAGCCCACCCGTGACGTCGAGCTGGCTCAGCGTCCCCTTGGCATCGGTGGCGATGGCCAGCTTGGTGCGGCTGGCGAGCAGGCCATCGCGCACGCTGATGCGCAGCAGATCCTGCAGGTAGGGTTGGGCCCACTTGAGGGGCAGTCCCTGCTGCCTGATGTCCCCGTTGAGGGCGAAGGGGGTGAGGGTGAGGGCACCGTCAAACGCCAGCGTACTCTGGGCGTTGAGGGTGGCATTGAGGGTGAGCGGGCTGCGCTGGCCTGCCTGGCTGCTCAGGGGGCCGAGGGTGAGGTTCAGCCCGGAGAGTTCCCGCAATTGCGGCTTGCCGCTGCTCGACTCGGTCAGCTTGAGCTCGCCCTGGCTGATGCGGGTCTCTTTGAGCGACCAGCGCCACGGCTTGCCGCTATCCGCTTGTTTGCCCGCCGGCTGGGCGGCGGACTGCGGGATCAGCAGGGCGGCCAGATCCAGTTGTTGGCTGGCATCCAGGGCGGCCGTGATGGCTGGGGCCTTGAGCGCTATTTGGTCGATTTGGAGCGATTGCTTGCCGCCATCCATGGCAATGCCTGCCAGCGCCAGCTGCTTGAAGCGGGCAAACTCGGCGCCCTGGCTCTGCTTGAGCTGCCAGTCGTTCAGGGTCAGCTTGCCCTTGGTGAGTTGCCAATTCAGCCCTTGCTTGCCCGGTGTGAGCTGGTAATCCAGCTCGGCACTGGCCTCGCCCTGCACCAGATCGACCTTAAGATAGGGGGCCCAGAGCGGTGCGAAGGGTGAGAGCGCCAGCTTGCCCAGGCTAAGCCTGCCCTTGCCTGCCCCCGTCATGATATCGAACTGACCGCTGGCCTTGAGCGGGCTGTGTTGGTTGAGGCTGGCGCTCAACTGAAACGGGTTGGTGCGGCTGGGCGCCGTGGTGAAATCCGGCAGCTGCAGTTCGAGCCCGCTCAGGGTGAGCGGCGGCACCCAGCCCGGGCTGCTGCTCTTGCGACTGTCCTGATAGCGGATATGCCCCGCGGTGGCGGCCAGCCTGGTTATCTGTATCAGGGGAGGTTCGCCGCCAGCCGGCTCGGGCGTCTGCGTTGGGGTCAGCAAACGGGTCAGGGCGTCGGTCAGGTTGAAGCGGATGGTCCCCTTGTTGTCCGGGAGACGAACAAGCTGTACCGTCGGCCGGGTGAGGGTTGCGTCACTCAGTATGATGGCTTTCTGCCGCCAGCTTTCGCCCAGTGCGGGGATAATCTGCAACTGCTCGAAGGCGATGATGGGTTGCTGTTTTTCATCGAGCAATGCCGAGGGACCGATGGCGAGGGAGGGGTGACGCAGGCCGACGCTTATCTCCCCCAGGGTCAGGTTCAGGCCGTAATGCTTGGCCAGCCAGCCCGGCAGGTGGCGCTGGGTGAGGGTGG
Organism: Aeromonas sp. HMWF014; assembly: GCF_963878295.1. Taxonomy (NCBI): domain Bacteria; kingdom Pseudomonadati; phylum Pseudomonadota; class Gammaproteobacteria; order Aeromonadales; family Aeromonadaceae; genus Aeromonas; species Aeromonas sp. HMWF014. The sequence goes on from NZ_CAWNYS010000062.1 coordinate 7,675, forward strand.
GGGCTTGCCATAACAGGATGAGCAGGGAGATGAGCAAGATGGCGCTAAGGTAAAGGACATAGCGCAACAGGCGGGCACGCAGGGGCTTGGGCATGAGGCTCTCCAATTGATGCGAATAGGGTACCAAAATATCAGGAGACAATCATGGCTCCGATTGATACCTTTCGCCGTACTTTGTCCAACGGCGTGTCACTCTTTCGCTGCTCTGCAACTGGGCCAGCCAGGCTTCCAGCTGGCTGTGTGGCTAGCTGTTGGAGTGAAGCTCGCACGGCTGATCCCGTTTGTCCGATCGCAGCAGGCGGGCGACTTGCTGCGGATACTGTTTGCTGAATCGCGTTGAGTTTGGCGATGAGATCCCGCGTCAGCACGCGATAGCTGTTTTCACCCTCCTTGATCACGAAGGGGGGATAAGGGTAACCCCCGACCTGGAACAGGGGGGGCCATGCCGTGGAGCAGAGCAATAACAGCCAGTAGCACAGTGTTTCATGGGGGCACCAGGGCGGTGAGATGATCCCAGATTCGGTTAATCTGCGCTGGTTTTCAAGCTGTTAAGGGAATTTGCGCAGCGTTGCTCGGCCGCCTCCAGCTCCGTCATCACCATCTGGATGTCTTCCAGTTGCTGGCGCAGGGATTGGCGCTTGGCGTCGATGAGCTGGATCATGGAGTGAAGCTGGGTTTTGCTCGATCTGTCTGTGTCATACATGTCGAACAGCTCGCGGATCTCCGCCAGGCTGAAGCCGAGTCGTTTGCCGCGCAGGGTCAACTTCAGCCGGATCTTGTCCTTGTGGCTGTAAATGCGGGTCTGGCCCTCCCGGGTCGGGGTGATCAAGCCTTCATCCTCGTAGTAGCGGATGGTGCGCGGCGTGATATCAAATTCGTGGGCCAGCTCGGAGATGCTGTAGGTGATCTCCTTGCCGGGCAGGGGATCAGTCATCATGGTGCGCTCCTGTAGCAAATCGGGTCTGTCGTCGCGTGGACCCCGAGAGGCCGGGCCCACTTGGCGGGGGGGTCAGAGATCATGATCTGCTCCTGTTGAC
>NZ_CAWNYS010000063.1:0-14798 GCF_963878295.1 Aeromonas sp. HMWF014
CCCAATACCCTGATGATGATCGTTACCCTAGCGCCGTTCGCCGTGGTGGGCAACATATCCATCCTGACGGCGCTGGACTATCTGGGCTTCGGGTTGGCACCGCCGACCCCGAGTTGGGGCGAGCTGCTCTCGCAGGGGATCAACAATCTGGATGCCATCTGGATCGTCAGTTCGGTGGTGGCGGCGGTGAGTCTGGTGCTGATCATGGTCTCCTTTATCGGCGAGGCGATCCGCGAGGCGTTCGACCCGCGTAAATTTACCCGTTATCAGTGACCCACGGCGCCTTCATGGCCCCGGGTGACTCACCCTTAAATCGACAAGACCCCAGTGCAGGGGCTAGACCAGGAAGTCAAACATGAATAATAAAATCAAATGGATAGGTGCACTTTTTCTGCTGGTGAATGGATCCTGGGTATTGGCCGCCAGCCTGCCCGCTGATCTCAAGTGGGAGACCAACGACACGGACCCCGTGTTCGCCTCTTCCAAGGCGCTGCCGGGCGGCAGCCTCAACCTCTTCATCGACAGCTTCCCGCTGACATTCCGCACCGTGGGGCCTGACTCCAACGGTTCGTTTCGCTCCTTCATCCAGGATAACCAGCTGCGGCTGATCAGCTTTCACCCCAACACCGGCAACCCCATCCCATCGCTGGCGACCCACTGGGCCATCGCGCCAGACAGCCAGACCGTCTACTTCAAGCTGGATCCGCGGGCCAAATGGTCCGACGGCAAGCCGGTCACCGCCGACGACTACACCTTCGGCTACGAGATGATGCGATCCAAGGACATCAAGGGGCCCTGGTTCAACAACTACTACACCACCGAAGTGGTGGCGGTAGAGAAGATTGATGACCATACCATTCTGGTCAAGGCGGGCAGCCGCAAAGCCAAGCTGGACCTGCTCAACACCACTGAGCTGTGGCCCCAGCCCAAGCATTACTACAAGCTCACGCCCAACTGGGTGAAGCAGTACAACTGGGCCGTGGTACCTACGACAGGTCCCTATGTGATGACTGACGTGAAGAAGGGCAAGTCTGTCACCTTTGGCAAGCAGCAGGACTGGTGGGCCAAAGACGATCGCTACAACCAGCACAGATTCAATATCGACGCCATCAAGGTGCAGGTGATCCGGGACCACAACATCGCATTTCGTCACTTCCTCAAAGGAGAGCTCGATACCTTCGAGATGATCCTGCCCAACTGGTGGCATGAAAAAGCCGTGACCCCGGAATACAAGAAGGGGTATGTGCAGAAGGTGATGGCCATGACAGACACCAAACAGGGCGGTCAGGGGGTTCACCTCAATATGGCCAACCCCAAGCTGGCGGACGTGAATGTGCGCCTCGGCATCCAGCACGCCCTCAACATCGACAAGATGATTGAGACTGTGCTGCGTGGCGACTACGACAGAGCCACCACCTTCGGATCGGGCTTTGGCGAGTTCACCGAGGTCAAGTTGCCGGAGCGGGCTTATGACATCGGCAAGGCGCGTGAATACTTTGCCAAGGCTGGCTACAACAAGCCGGGGCCGGACGGCATTCTGCAAAATGACAAGGGCGAGCGGTTGACGCTGGCGCTCACCTATACCAGCCAGGAGCACTCCAAGCGACTGACCGTGCTCAGGGAAGAGGCCAAGAAGGCGGGTCTGGATCTGGAGCTTAACTTGGTGGATGGTGCTACCGGCTTCAAAGTGATGCTGGAGAAGAAACACGAGGCGGCCTGGCTTGGCTGGGGCGGCGGCGGCCTCTATCCGCAGTACTGGGAGTCGTTCCACTCGGACAATGCCAACAAGCCGCAGACCAACAACCTGTTCAACGTGGCGGACAAGGAGTTGGATTCCCTGATCGATGCCTATGGCGCCGAGTTTGATACCGCCAAGCGGGCCAAGCTCTCCCAGCAGATCCAGCAGCGTATCTATGATCTCGCCATCTTCGTGCCCGGGGTGCAGCTCAACTATGTGCGGGCCAGCAGCTGGCGTCATGTGATGCTGCCCGAGGTGCCTGCCACCCAGAACACGCCGGATCTGCTCTACTGGCCCATGGATGGCTATCCCCACAGCAGTGGCGGCCTGCTCTGGCTGGATCCCAAGGTGAAGGAAGAGACCTTGAAAGCCAAGGAGGCAGGGGAGGCGCTGGCGCCCATCAACCTGCTCGACCAGACCCATGCACGTCATTGATGCCATTGAGAAGGGAGCAGCCGTTATGCCCAACACCCAGGCCCCCATCCTTGACGTACCGGATGACGGGGGGGAGTTCGCCGTTGATAACGGCCAGAACCAGGCCTCGATTCTTGAGGTAAGCGATCTCGAGGTGGAGTTTGCCGTCGATGACGGCAAGATCAAGGTGCTCGACGGGGTCAGCTTCAAGGTGGCCCCGGGCCAGACGCTGGGGATCGTCGGCGAGTCCGGCTGTGGCAAGAGCGTCACCTCGCTCGCCATCATGGGGCTCTTGCCCAAACCCCACGGTCAGGTGGTGGCCGGTTCCATCCGCTTTCAGGGGGAGGATCTGCTCACGCTGGCGCCGGATCAGATGTACAAGGTGCGCGGAAACCGCATCTCGATGATCTTTCAGGAGCCGATGACGGCCCTCAACCCGGTGCAGACGGTCGGTGAGCAACTGATGGAGGTATTTCGCCTCCATCGCCCCGAGTATGACAAGGCCCAGCGCAAAGCCGCGGCCATCGCCATGCTGCAGAAGGTGGGGATCCCTGAGCCTGCCCAGCGCTTTGCCGTTTACCCTCACAACCTCTCCGGCGGCATGCGCCAGCGGGTGATGATCGCCATGGCGCTCTCCTGTGAGCCGGACTTGCTTATCTGCGACGAACCGACCACGGCGCTGGATGTCACCATTCAGGCCCAGATCCTCGAACTGATGAAAGAGCTGCAAGCCCAGACCGGGATGGCCATCATCTTTATCACCCACGATCTGGGGGTTGTGGCGGAGCTGTGCGACGAAGTGGTGGTGATGTACGCCGGCCGCGCGGTGGAGCAGGCCGATGTGTTCGAGTTGTTTGACCATCCCCGTCACCCCTATACCCACGGTTTGATGAGCTCGATCCCGCGCCTGGAGGATGAGCCCAAGAGCCTGCTCAAGACCATCAAGGGACAGGTACCGGCCCTGCACGAAATGCCCGCTGGTTGCCGCTTCTCCAACCGCTGCCCTCACGCAACCGACCTCTGTGTCAGTGCCATTCCGGCAGTAGAACAACTAAACTCGCGTCACCATGTCGCCTGTCACTACTGGAAGGAGTTGACCGTATGAGTACCCTGTTATCGGTCAGGGACCTGAAACAGCACTTCCGGCTGGGCGGCGGGTTTCTGCGCAAGAAATATACGGTTCACGCAGTGGATGGCGTCAGCTTCGACCTGAAACAGGGGGAGACGCTGGGGCTGGTGGGCGAATCGGGTTGCGGCAAATCCACCCTCGGGCGCAGCCTGCTCAAGCTGTTCGAGCCGACCGCGGGCACCATCACCTTCGAGGGGCGTGATATCACAGCGCTCAGCCCGAAGGAGATGCGCTCCCTGCGCCAAGAGATGCAGATGGTGTTTCAGGATCCTGCAGAATCCCTCAACAGCCGCCACACCGTGGGCCAGATTTTGGAGGAGCCCTTTATCATCCACGGCAAGGGCAATGGTGAGCAGCGCCGCGTCTGGGTGCAGGAGTTGCTGGAAAAAGTGGGCCTGCCAGGCAGCGCGGTGGATCGCTATCCTCACGAGTTTTCCGGTGGTCAGCGCCAGCGCATCGGCATCGCCCGTGCCATCGCCCTCAAGCCCAAGCTGCTGGTGTGCGACGAGGCGGTATCGGCGCTCGATGTCTCGGTGCAGTCCCAGATCGTCAACCTGCTGCTCAGCCTGCAGCGGGAGATGAACCTCTCCATCATCTTCATCGCTCACGATCTGTCGGTGGTCAAACACATCTCGGATCGGATTGCGGTGATGTATTTAGGCAGGATCGTCGAACTGGCGGAGGCTCAAGCGCTCTATCTGGCGCCACGTCACCCCTACACCCAGGCGCTGATTTCGGCCATTCCGGTGCCGGATCCACGGCGGCGCAGCCAGCGCATCCTGCTGACCGGCGATGTGCCGTCCCCCATCTCGCCGCCGAGCGGCTGCCATTTTCACCAGCGTTGCCCCTATGCCACCGAGCTGTGCCGCCATACGGCGCCAAGTCTGCAGATCTGTGACGGGACGGCCCATCAGGTAGCCTGCCACTTCCCCCTGGTTGCAGCGGAGGTTGTGCCCCTGGGAAAGGCGATATGATGCCGGTGCCCGCATCGCAACAGAGTGGCACAGGAGACAAGCAATAAAAAATGGGGCCTGTGGGCCCCATCTTCATGATTGGAGTTCAGGTTTGGCCGTGGAAAGTCTGGCCAGGGCAGGACAGCGGCCCCGAGAGGGGATGGCTGTGGCAATCATTATGATGTGTGTAATTTTACTACGTAAAATCTGTTTTCCCGATGTATCAGGCACCGTAACGGAAGTAATACTCACGGGTTGACGGGGCGTAGGCGTCTTTCTCTACGGCGCCTTTCTTGCTGGTTGCACCCTTAAGGTGGAACAGTACTGCCAGGTTCTCAAACATATATTCACCTCATCGCTCTGTTATCTAGTTGTAGTGTGTGACTTGAGTCACAATTTGATCCTATGGCCTTATGTGAGCTGGATCAACTTTTTGTGTGGTAAATTTACATAAATCATGGAAAGGGTTTTCAAACCCAGTTTTGTTCATGGAGACGGTTTCAGAGTCATTCTGGGCAACATGGCGGGCCAAAAGTGAGCCCCTGCTGGGTAAGTGAAGGGGCTGGGCATTAAAAGGAAAGCGGCACTGGTGTGCATGGATCCTGGCGATGGCGGACACCAGTGTGCAAAAAAATACCCCGCACCGGGCGGGGTATGAATCATGTCGGCAGCGGGCTCAGCCTCTTTCGCTGAAGGTCAGAGGTCGGCTCCCGCTGATGAGCCGGCAGGCTTACTTGGCCGGGATTTGTTCCAGTACATGGACCAGCAACTGCCAGAAGCGCTCGACGGCCGGGATGTGCACCTTCTCATCCGGCGAGTGTGCACCGCGTATGGTCGGGCCGAAGGAGACCATGTCCCAGTCCGGATAGGCGCTCTTGAACAGGCCGCACTCGAGGCCTGCGTGGATCACCATGACGTTGGGCATCTCGCCGAACAGGGTCTGGTAGCTGTTGCGCACCAATGCCATTACCGGGGAGTCCACGTCCGGTGCCCAGCCAGGATAGGCACCGGTAAATTCGCAGCTGGCACCGGCCAGATTGAACAGGGAGCGGGTCATCTGCTCGACGCTCTCGCGACCGGAGTCGATGAGGGAGCGGATCAGGCACTGTACATACACCTCGCCGTCGAGCGTCTTGATGACGCCGAGGTTGGTGGAGGTCTCGGTGACGCCCGGGATGGCATCGCTCATGCGAATGACACCGTTCGGGCAGGCCATGAGGGCGTCCAGCAGGCGTGCCTGCAGGTTGTCGCTCATCAGCTTGGTCGGTTTCTCATGAGCGGTGAGCAGCACAGTCAGGTTGGCTTCGGTGGCCGCCAGCTCGCTCTGGTAGATGCCGGCATAGCGGTCGACCAGGGCCTTGAATTCATTGACGTGGGCGGCGGGCACCAGCAGCTTGGCACGGGCTTCGCGCGGGATGGCGTTGCGCAGGGTGCCACCGTGGATCTCGGCCAGACGCAGGCCCAGCGGTTCGGCCGCCTTGAGCAGACGCACCAGCAGCTTGTTGGCGTTGCCACGACCGCGATGGATGTCGACGCCGGAGTGACCACCACGCAGCCCCTTCACCTGCAGTTCAAACCCTTCACCTTCGGTAGGGGCTACCAGCTCCAGCGGGAAGCGAATATTGGCATCCACGCCACCGGCGCAACCCATGTAGACCTCACCATCCTCTTCCGAGTCTGTGTTGAGCAGGATCTCGCCTTCCAGCCAGCCCGCTTCCAGCCCGAATGCGCCCGTCATGCCGGTCTCTTCGTCCGTGGTCAGCAGCACTTCCAGTGGGCCATGCTTGAGGCTCTTGTCGGCCAGCACGGCCAGGCAACCAGCCATGCCCATGCCGTTGTCGGCACCGAGGGTGGTACCGCGGGCCGTCACCCAGTCACCGTCTATATAGGCATCGATAGGATCTTTGGTGAAGTCGTGGCGGGTATCGGCATTGGCCTGGGGCACCATATCGATATGGGCCTGCAGCACCACACCCTTGCGGTTTTCCATCCCGGGGGTGGCCGGTTTCTTGATGATGATGTTGCCCACAGTGTCTTGCTTGACGGCCAGGCCTTCCCCCTGGGCCCACTCGACTATCCAGGCGCTTAAGCGGGCTTCGTGCTTGGAAGGGTGGGGAATGGAGCAGATCTGTTCGAAGAAATGCCAAATCAGTTTGGGAGAGAGAGAACTAAGCTGTGCCACGTCGGGACTCCTTACCAGCACGGAAAATGACCGGGCCCAGAGGGCCGAGGAAGAGGATAACGATAATACAGTCAATCACACAAAAATGTGATCGATCTGCGCAAATTGCGTGCGGCTTGTGCTGGTCATCGGTGTGTTCACAGGGTACAGCCGAGGTTGAGGTGACCAAGCCCGGCACACAATAAAATATGTGACTCACGTCACAAAAATATTGTATTTATGGCGCCGGCTGGTAAATTGGTGGCCGTGGTTCGCCACCCGTCAGGATGACGATGTATGCCTCCAGGGAACCGAAGCAAAGCAAGTGCGCCTCCATGGAACCGAGTGTCTGTTCAAGGATCTGAGCCCGCATAAAGGTACGTAACTTGTTAAGCAATCAGGAGTTTTACTATGTCAGGCAGCAATTCAACCTATTGGTTTGCCCAATCGCTCTACACCCAGGGTTATAGCTACCCGAATCCCTTCGCTTACCGTTAAGCCAGGGGAGCCCCGCCGGGGGCAAGCAGCAAGATGCAGCAGCAGGTGAGTGAGGATGACATCCTCCCCCTGCTATTTTTTTATCTGCAACCTGCGGAAACGGATGCAGTGAAAGGCGTACGTATGCCTGGCGCCGGGCTGGATTGCAGGAGGGCTGCTCCGTTTTTTCCTGCATTTCGCATACGTTTGCCAGTCAATTTATCTGTAAACGATGCTATCATGCCGGCCCAACAGCCTGTCTGCGGTCTTTGCTCCAAACGACATGGCCGCCAGCTATGCCCATCCTGCTTTCATAGAATCTGTTTTTGCTGCCGAGGTACCAGCCCTGAGGCAGCCAAAGTGCAAGCCGAATTCGGGAAGCAGGGGCGCCAGAATTGACCGAATCGCGTGTGTCAGCACGGATTTTATGTCTTAAGTGATTGTTTTTATAACTCGTTGAGATCGATAGTATGCCAAAAAAGTTTTATGTGTCGTGGGATAACCTGCAACGTGAAGCGCGCCGTCTGGCCCGTCGTCAACTGCCTGTCAGCCAGTGGAAAGGGATCATCGCGGTCAGCCGTGGTGGTCTGGTCCCGGCCGCGCTGATGGCTCGCGAACTTGGCATCCGTAATGTCGAAACCCTGTGCATCTCCAGCTACGACCACAACAACCAGCGTGATCTGATGGTGGTCAAGGCTGCCACTACGGCGGGTGATGGTGAAGGCTGGTTGGTGGTGGACGATCTGGTGGACACTGGTGGCACCGCCAAGGCGATCCGCGAACTCTATCCCAAGGCCAAGTTCATCACCATCTTCGCCAAGCCCATGGGCGAGCCGCTGGTGGATGACTTCGAGGTCGCCATTCCGCAAGATACCTGGATTGAGCAGCCATGGGACATGGCGCTGGAATTTGCCCAGCCGATCTGCGACGAAGAATAACAGCTTCACAGGGCTCCTATTTGGAGCCCTGTTTTTTTGCGCTGCAACTGGCTGCCAGAGGGGAAACGTGGTTAAGATGGAGCCATTGCATGACAGTATGAGTAATTACCTTGGACTTGAACGACGACCTTAACCTGACCGAGAAGCTTTTTACCCGGGTCAAGAAGGTGCTGGAGACCTCCGAGATCTCCAACAGCAGCCCGGTGGAAGAGCAAGATGCCAATCTGGACGAGACCTTTATCGATGGCGTTATGTCATCGCGCTGGTATCGTCTGCTGCGCCGGCCAACCTGGGTCTGGCAGGGGGCGGATCCGGTCGAGATGGAGCAGACGCTGGCTTGCATCGCCATGGGAAAAGGGGAACGCACCCACGAACGTTACCTGGATACCATCAAGGGTTATGTGTCCGGTAACTGGGTCTATGAGTGGAGCCAGCTGGCCGGTCGTTACTTCAAACAGGGCCGTGCGCTGGTGGAGCAGGGTGACTCGGCGGCCGCCCTGAAAGATCTGCTCAGGGCAGTGCGTTACTACTCCATCGCCAGTTATCCCCATCTGAAGAATGACGAGCTGGCGGATCAGGCCCAGCTGCTCGGCAACATGGCCTACCGCGAGGCGGGCCGCCTGTTCAAGGTACCCCTCAAAGAGATACAGGTGCCATTTCGCGGCAAGAGCATTCAAGGCTACCTTCATCTGCCGACCACGGACAAGCCCGTACCCCTGGTCATCGTCAGCGGCGGCATCGACTCGCTGCAGGTCGATTTCCTCAACCTCTATCTCAAATGCCTGGAGCCCAACGGCATCGGCATGCTATCGCTGGATATGCCGGGTATCGGCTATGCCGAGCACTGGCCGCTAGTGCAAGACACCAGTCGGCTGCATCAGGCTGTATTGAATCACTTGTCAGAGGTGGCCTGGGTCGATCATGAGCGTATCGCCATGGTGGGCTTTCGTCTGGCAGGCAATGTGGCGGCGCGGCTGGCCTTCATCGAGCCGTTCAAGCTCAGGACAGTGGTCTGCATAGGGGCGGGTGTCAATCAGGTGTTCACCAATGGGGAGATGTTCGCCCGCTGCCCACGCATGATGCGCGACGAGCTGGCGAATCGCCTTGGGGCCGACGCGGCCCAGTGGGAGTCGTTGCGTACCAAGTGCCAGGTCTTTTCCCTCAAGACGCAAGGATTGTTGGGGACTCACACTTCCGTGCCGATATTAAGCATCGGACACAAGAAAGATTTCATTTGTCCCGAGCAGGATGTACGGGCATTGGCGTCCGCTAGCCGCAATGGCAAGGCGGTGGTGTTTGATAAGCAGCCTTTGCAGGAGGTATATGACGAGGCGTTGAAAGAGATGGCCAAGTGGCTTAAAAAATATCTATGTACATGATGTAGCGTTAAAAATAACGTCATCCCAGGATGATATGGCTTGTTCACAGGGAGGTTAACATGTCAGAAAAAGTGACTTACAAGCGATTGCTGAGGCAGTTTGCTGCGATTGGCCCCTATTTACGTGAAGATCTGTGTGAAGAGGGGCGCTACCGTTTCGACTGTCTCTCCGTCTGCGTCAGCGCCAAACCGGCGCCGGACAAGCGGGAGTTCTGGGGGTGGTGGTTGGTGCTGGAGCAGCAGGATCACAGCTTCCGTTATCACTATCAGGTCGGTTTCTACAATGCGGAAGGGGCCTGGATCAACAAGCCAATCCCGAAGAAGCATCAGGTGGAAGTCGAGCGCACCCTCAACCGCTTCTACAAGCTCATCAGTGACAAGCTCACCTTGCTGGAGTGTCGGCTGGTCCCTGCCGAGCAGGTGACCAATGAGCTGGCTGTCACCGCCGCCTGATGTGCTGATGCCCTGCGAGGGTTGTATTCACTCGCAGGGCCATCTGGTCCCACCGTCCGCGGTTACCCATTTATCTCTTCAAGCCTGCTGCCTCTCGCCACAGGGCAAGCTTCCTTCGTCCACGCAGCGCTTGCGGGCTTAATTGCCTTGCAGGGCAACAGGGCCGTGGGTATAAAGGGATTCCTTACTTTTCAGCCTTCTTGCTCCCATGGAAAACAGAACCATAGTCGTCAAACTGGGCACCAGCGTGCTCACCGGGGGATCTTCCCAGCTTAACCGTGCCCACATGGTGGAGCTGGTCAGGCAGTGTGCGGCCCTGCACCGTCACGGCCACAGAGTCGTGGTGGTCACCTCGGGTGCCATCGCCGCCGGGCGTGAACATCTGGGCCACCCTCCGCTGGCGTCGACCCTGCCCAACAAGCAGATGCTGGCGGCGGTTGGCCAGACCCAGCTCATTCGGGTGTGGCAGGATCTGTTCAACCTCTATGGGTTGCATATTGGCCAGATGTTGCTGACCCGCGCCGATCTGGAAGACCGCGAGCGTTACCTCAATGCCCGGGATACCCTGCGCACCCTGCTTGATCACCGCATCATTCCCGTCATCAACGAGAACGATGCCGTGGCGACCGCCGAGATCAAGGTGGGTGACAACGACAACCTCTCCGCCCGCGCCGCCATTCTGGCCGATGCCGACCTCTTGATCCTGCTGACCGATCAAACCGGTTTGTTCACCGCTGATCCGCGCAGCAACCCGGATGCCCAGCTGATCGAGGAGGTGCAGACCATAGATGACACCCTGCGCAAGTTGGCGGGGGGCAGTGTCGGTGGTCTTGGCACGGGTGGCATGGCGACCAAGCTGCAGGCGGCCGATGTGGCGCGCCGGGCCGGGGTCAAGGTGGTGATCGCCACCGGCCAGATGCCGGAGGTGATAGGTCGTCTCGCCAGGGGTGAGCGTATTGGCACCTTGTTCCCGGCGCTGGCCTCACCGCTGGAAGGGCGCAAGAGCTGGATTTTGGCCGGCCCGCCCCCCCATGGTGAGGTTCGGGTAGATCAGGGCGCCGTGGCTGCCATGCAGGAGAAGGGCTCCAGCCTGCTGCCCAAGGGCATAGTCTCAGTGAAGGGAGATTTCGTGCGCGGCGACGTGGTGCGTATTATCGATCCCAAGGGCGTCGAGCTGGCCCGTGGCATCTGCCGTTACGACCATCTGGAGCTGGAGAAGCTGCGGGGTGTTCACTCGGATCAGATAGAACAGATATTGGGCTACGGCTATGGTGCCGTGGCCATTCACCGGGATGACATGGTGCTGCTCTGATTGGGCGGCATCGGCATGAATAAAAGGGAACTGAGATGAGTCTGGAGAAAATGGGGCAGGCGGCCCGCGAAGCCGCCTATCAGCTGGCGACCATCAGCACGGCGCAGAAAAACAGGGCGCTGGCCGCCATTGCCGACGAGCTGGAGGCGCGAAGCCGCCAGATCCTGGCTGCCAACGACAAGGACATAGCGGCCGGCCGAGAGGCCGGATTGTCGGATGCCATGCTGGATCGTTTGCTGCTCAACCCGGACCGGCTGGCGGGGATAGTGGCGGATGTGCGCAAGGTGATCACCCTGGATGATCCGGTCGGTGCCGAAATCGACAGCCGGGTGCTGGAGAACGGCCTGCGCCTCTCGCGTCGTCGGGTGCCGATTGGTGTCATTGGCGTCATCTACGAGGCTCGCCCCAACGTCACCATCGACATCGCCAGCCTCTGCCTCAAGACAGGCAACGCCAGTATACTGCGCGGCGGGCGCGAGACCTTCCACTCCAATCTGGAGCTGGTGCGGGTGATCCAGCGTGCGCTAGCCGCCACAGGTCTGCCTGCCGAGGCGGTACAGTACATCGACAATCCGGATCGGGCGCTGGTGGGCGAGCTGCTGCGTCTCGATCGCTACGTGGACATGATCATCCCCCGTGGTGGTGCCGGGCTGCACAAGATGTGCAAGGAGAACAGCTCCATCCCCGTCATCATCGGCGGCTTTGGCATCAGCCATGTTTTCGTGGACGAGAGCGCCGATCTGGTACGCTCATTGGCGGTCATCGACAATGCCAAGGTGCAGCGCCCCTCCGCCTGCAACGCCCTCGACACCCTGTTGGTACATGAAAACGTGGCCGCAGCCTTGCTGCCGCAGCTGGTCAGCCTGATGAACGAGCGCAAGGTGGCCCTGGTGGCCGCCCCCAACGCCATGGCACTGCTGGCTGGCGCCGACAACCTGCGCGAGGCAGGTCTGGACGATTTTGACACCGAATGGCTGGGGTTGACCCTGGGGATCCGGCTGGTGGCGGACGTGAACGAGGCGCTGGCCCACATGCGCGAGCATAACGCCGGTCACTCGGATGCCATCCTCACCAACGACCTGAGCAATGCCGAGCGGTTCGTCAATGGCGCCGGTTCGGCCGCTGTTTACGTCAATGCCTCCACCCGCTTCACCGATGGTGGCCAGTTCGGCCTGGGCGCCGAGGTGGCGGTCTCGACCCAGATGTTGCACGCCCGTGGCCCCATGGGGTTGACCGAACTGACCAGCTACAAGTGGGTGGGATTGGCTGACTATCTGATCCGTGCCTGAGTACGTTGCCAACACCTGCTGGAATCATGCCGACTCAGGTCGGCATTTTTATGCTCTTTTCTTGCGACTCATCAGAGGCTTGCATATAACTATCCAGCAGGGTGTGGCGATACGTTGCACGCTGCACTACCAACAAAAACGGGAGCAGATTCAAGGATGAAGCAAACAGATAGGATTGTGCGGCTAGGATGGCTCTGGTTGAGCTTGCCGCTGCTGCTGGGGGCGCTCTGTTTCAGCACCAGCAGCCACGCCAGCTGGGATCAGGATCTCTATCGCCAGCTGGGGTTGGCAGGCAAGCTCGACCATCAGGTGTTTCGCAAGGCCATCAACAGTTATCAAAGCGTGCGTCACAAGCGCAAACCCATACTCACCATCATCGACTACAGCAAACCCTCGACCCAGCGTCGGCTGTTCGTGATCGACCTGAAGCGTCACAAACTGCTCTACCACACCTGGGTCAGCCACGGTCGCAACTCGGGCGAGCTGGCTGCCCGACAGTTTTCCAACCAGCTCAATTCCATGCAGAGTTCCCTCGGCGTCTATCGTACCGCCGAGACCTATCAGGGCAAGCATGGCTATTCGCTGCGCCTCGATGGCTTGAGCCCGGGCAAGAACAGCAATGCCCGCAAACGTGCCATCGTGGTGCACGGAGCCGACTATGCCAGCCCGCGGCATCTGCGCAAATATGACAAGCTGGGTCGCAGCTGGGGTTGTCCCGCGCTGCCCAAGGAGTTGTCCAGGGCCATCATAGACATCATTAAGGGGGGAAGCGTCATCTATGCCCACGGCTGAGGTGCGCCCCCCACATGAGTAAGGCCAGCACGAGTGCTGGCCTTACTGTTACTTGTTGCGCGGTGACGGGCCGAGCGCTAACGCACGACCAGCACGGGGCAGGGGGCGTGACGCACCACGGACTCGGCGACGCTGCCCACCAGCAGGTGGCTGAGGCCGGAACGGCCGTGGCTGCCCATGACCACAAGATCGACCTTTTCCTCTTTCGCCTGAATGACGATCTCGTCTGCGGCACGGCCGAAGCGCACCTCGAAGGTGGCGGGAATGGGCAGGCTGGCGACCAGCTCTTTCAGCTGGGTCTTGGCCTGGCGTTCCATCTCGTGGGTGATCTCGATGGCGGTCATGTGCAGGATCTTGTAGCTGTCGAAACCATGCAGTTGATCCACCACATGGACCAACTTGAGTTCCGCTTGATGGCTTTGGGCCATGAACACCGCATAGTCGAGCACTGACTGCGACATCTGGGAAAAATCGACGGGGCAGAGCAGGGTTTTGATGGATGACATATGAAGACTCCCCTATGGTTGGGTTACTAATGAATCTTATTTTCAATGATACCCATTAAGAGGGTTATAACCCTCGACTGGCTCTCAAAACTGGGAAAAAGAGGTGATTCAGCGCCAGATCTTCTTATGATGTGGTATGGCTTGGGTACATTCATCGCGCGGGTTGATCCGTTGGATGAAAACATCGGCACCGAGGAAATGGTTAAACATGGTTCGTCTGCTGTTTGCATTGCTGTTTCTTCTGTTTTCCCTGCCCGGTCGGGCCGATCCCCTGCATGTCTATTGCGATGACTGGCCCGGTTTCTGCCTACCGGATGGACGGGGCGTCTATCTGGATATCGTCAGGGCCATCTATCAGCCCCATGGCTATGAGGTGATCCCGCACATAGTGCCCTACAAACGGGCGCTGGCGGTGGTAGCGCAGAAGGGGGGGGACATGGCGATGGGGGTTTATCGGGATGAAGTCAGCGGCGTACGCCAGCCGGATTATCCCGCCTCGGCCGACGATCTGACCGTGCTGATGCTCAAGAAGTGGCAGCCCCAATGGCTCGGCGAGACCAGTCTGGAAGGAGAGGGGGTGCTGTGGCTGCGAGGCTGGGCCTTTGACAAGTACATCCCGGTCAACATGCGCTGGCACGAGATCGACAGCCACGACATGGCGCTGCAACTGCTTGCCAAGGAGCGCTACCGCTACTACCTGACCGCCGGTGTGCTCTACTCGGCTGACGCCATCCCTGCCAACATGAATCGTACCTTCCTGCGCTGGATCCCGACCTACCCCATCTTTGCTGATACCGAACGGGGGGGGCACCTGCAACAGGTCTGGGATCATGGCATGGTGCGGCTGATCCGGAATGGTACCCTGGCCGAGATCTACCGCCGTTACCAGCTCCATGATTACTATCGAGGTTTTATCAAGGAGCTGGAACAAAGGGTCGAGCCAGACGATAACTGATGCTCTATAGAAGGAAGAGAAGCAACGCGTTCTTTGGTCGATAGAAAGATAGATCCATCGAACACCCAGAGAGATAAGATGCAAGTGCCCCTACCATCAGCTGCCAACGGCCGCAGCGATATAGCTTCTACTGGCAGTAGTACATCTGGTGACCCCCACAGCAAAATGGCTCAATGAGAAGCAAAATCGGCAAAAATGAGGGAACAGATAAACACGTTTACTCTGCTCGCCCGGCCCGTATGCGTTTGGCCAAGCGGTCATACAGGATCACGTTGACCGAAGCTGCCAGGTTCATGCAGCCTT
>NZ_CAWNYS010000063.1:14808-20334 GCF_963878295.1 Aeromonas sp. HMWF014
GGCCACATAGACCACCAGTTTACTCTGTTCGCCCGGCCCGCATGCGTTTGGCCAAGCGGTCATAGAGGATCAGGTTGACCGAGGCCGCCAGGTTGATGCTGCCTTGCTGTGTGGCCACATAGACCACCACGTTTACTCTGCTCGCCCGGCCCGTATGCGTTTGGCCAAGCGGTCATAGAGGATCACGTTGACCGAGGCCGCCAGGTTGATGCTGCCTTGCTGTGTGGCCACATAGACCACAGCTTTACTCTGCTCGCCCGGCCCCGGCCGTATGCGTTTGGCCAAGCGGTCATAGAGGATCGCGTTGACCGAGGCCGCCAGGTTCATGCAGCCTTGCTGTGTGGCCACATAGACCACCACGTTTACTCTGCTCGCCCGGCCCGTATGCGTTTGGCTAAGCGGTCATAGAGGATCACGTTGACCGAAGCTGCCAGGTTCATGCAGCCTTGCGTCGGCACATAGACCACGTCCTTCACCGAGCCATATCGGGCCGGATCCAGGGTGCCATCCTCGGGGCCGAAGATATAGAAGGCCTGCTCGGGGTGCACATAATCCGGCAGCGGTGTGGCCCCCTCGATCAGATCCACCACCACGGGGACGCACCCGGCCGGGACTATCTCCATGAGATCATCGACCCCGAGCAGGGGTATCTTGTCCACCATCTGCTTGGTATCCGTGGCAAAACGGCGCGCCAGCTCGAAGCGATTGCCCGTGTAGTAGACCTCGTCAGCCCCATAGCAACCGGCTGCGCGCATCACAGCCCCCACGTTCTCCGGTGACTTGGGATTGACCAGTCCGATGCAGTAATAGCCCGGTGCCTCCTGCATTGGTGACCGTGTATCGGCCTGCTCTGCGCAGCTATAACCTGACTCTTTCATCTTGTTCTCCTCTGTGGCGGCCGCATTATAAGCGGCAGTCGCCCACCCGCACATGAAAAGTGATGTGCAGATATGAGAAATCCGTTGCAGCCTGCTGCTGATTTTTTGTGCGCAAACCGACAGTTTTTGCACACGGAGATGGCAGGAAAACGTTTTTCATAAATAATGGACAAACGTTTGCAACTGGATGTTTGTCTATGACTGAGCGTGAACAAGAGATCCTCGCCCTGCTGCGCCAGGATCCCATGATTGCCCAGCAGGAGCTGGCGGATCGCCTCGGCATCAGCCGCTCGGCGCTGGCGAGTCACATCTCCAGCCTGATGCGCCAGGGCTATGTGCAGGGGCGTGGCTATGTGCTGCGGGAAGGCCCCTACGCCGTGGTGATTGGCGGCTCCAACATGGATATCTGCGGCTGTAGTCATGACAACTTGCGTATCGGCGACTCTAACCCCGGCAAGGTGCGTACCTCCGCTGGCGGGGTGGGGCGCAACATCGCCGAGAACCTGGCGCGGCTTGGTACCGACACCCGGCTGCTGAGCGCAGTGGGCAACGATCAATACGGTCATCATCTGCTGGAGGTGAGTCAGCGTGCCGGCGTCGACGTACGTCAGGTGCTGGTGCTGGAGGGGCTGGCAACCTCCTGTTACCTCAGCCTGCACGATGGCAGCGGCGAGATGAGCTGCGCCGTCAACGACATGGCGATCATCGATCAACTGACACCAGCCCGGCTCACCCCGCTCACCGGTTTCCTCGGGGCGGCGCGGCTATGGGTGCTCGACACCAACCTCGCCACCCATACCCTCGATTGGCTGTTCGAGCGTCAGGGGGATCACATCATCTTCGTCGATACCGTCTCGGTGGCCAAGGTGGAGAAGATCCGCCCATGGCTGCACCGGATCCACACCCTCAAACCCAACCGCAGCGAGGCCGAGCAGCTGTGCGGTTTCACCATCGCCGGGCCAGATACCTGGCCCATGGCAGCGGCCTGGTTCCACCGCGCCGGGGTGCAGCGGCTGTTCCTGAGTCTCGGCGATCAGGGGATTTTCTATAGCGACGGGGAGTGCCAGGGCCATCTGCCTGTGCTCGGCAGTCCGGTCGTCAACGTGACCGGCGGTGGCGATGCCTTTATGGCGGGGCTGGCCTATGCCTGGTTACAGGAGAGCGACATGACCGATACCACCCGTTTCGCCCTCGGTTGCGCCGCCCTCACCGTCAATTGTTCCGATACCGTCTTTTCCGGCCTCTCCAAGGCCGCCGTTGAACGCATGCTGGAGGAGTACCCATGTTGAACGCTTACCTCGATATCCAACCTGACGTCGCTGCGGCCCTGGCCGCCGGCAAACCTGTCGTTGCCCTGGAGTCCACCATCATCTCCCACGGCATGCCCTATCCCCAGAACGTGGAGACGGCGCGCCAGGTAGAGCAGGTGGTGCGCGACAACGGCGCCGTGCCGGCCACCATTGCCATCCTGGATGGCCGCCTCAAAGTGGGGTTGGATGCGGGGGCGCTGGAGGCGCTGGGTCGGGCCGGTCATGCCGCCACCAAGTGCAGCCGACGGGATATCCCCTTCGTGCTGGCGAACAAGGGGCTGGGCGCGACGACTGTGGCTTCCACCATGATCATCGCCGCCATGGCCGGCATTCGGGTGTTTGCCACCGGCGGCATCGGCGGCGTGCATCGCGGTGCCCAGGAGACCTTCGACATCTCGGCTGATCTGCAGGAGTTTGCCCAGACGCCGGTGGCCGTGGTCTGCGCTGGTGCCAAGTCGATCCTCGACATCGGTCTGACGCTGGAGTATCTGGAGACCCAGGGTGTGCCCGTTATCGGCTATCAGACTGATGAGCTGCCCGCCTTCTACACCCGCGAGAGCGGCTTCAAGGTGGATTACCGGCTGGAGAGTCCGGCAGCGATCGCCGAGGCTCTGCGCCTCAAGTGGGAGCTGGGGCTGGCCGGTGGCGCCGTGGTCACCAACCCGATCCCGACCCAGTTTGCCATGCCCAAGGCCGACATAGACGCCGCGATCAAACAGGCGTTGCGCGAAGCGGACGAGCAGGGGGTCAAGGGCAAGGCGTCCACCCCCTTCCTGCTGGCCCGGGTGTGCGAGCTGACCGGCGGTAATTCGCTGGCAGCCAACATCCAGCTGGTGCTGAACAACGCCGCGCTGGGGGCGCGCATCGCCGCCAGTCTGTAAATAAAGTCCATGAACGAAAAGAGGGTCAATCGACCCTCCTTTCGTTACGACTCAGCCATGGCATCCGCCGATCACTGCAACACCAGCCGACCATGCAGCGGCTGTACGGGTCTGTTGTTGGGGTGGTGCATCACCGCCTTGAAGGCATCGATCTGGGCCTGGCTCACCTGCACCGGTTGCTTCATCACCAGCCAGCGCACCCCTTCCGAGCAGGGCGGGGTGGTCAGCGAACCGCTGAAGCGGTAGTAATCACGCTTGGTGGGCAGCAGCTGATCCGCCGATAGCGGCGTTGCCAGCGATCGGCTGTCGCCCGCCTTCGCCGGCAACGGCTGCCAGGCCTGGTTCAGCGCCGGGTTGGCGTGGCCCGGCACGAACATCACGGCCACCACCGCCAGCTCCCCCTTGGCATTGGCGTGCACCAGGTGCCCCTCCAGCGGGTAGGATTTGCCTTTGATGAGGTTTTCACTGGGGGCGTGGAAGTGGAACTGCTTGAGCTCGAAGGCCATGCCGTCGAGCTGCAGTGTGCTGCCCGGGGCATAGCTGACCTGTATTGTGTGGCCGGTGTTGGTGACGCTCTGGCCGCCCGCCCGGTAGTGAAACTGCAGCGGGGCCAGCTTGGCCTCTACCAGACCATCGAGGTTGATTGGCGACTGGTTGCTGCCTGCACACTGGCCAAATTCGGGAGTCAGCTTGGCCCATTGTGCCGGGCCGGCCTCGCCACTGTATTCCCAGTGCACGGTGGCGGCAAAGGCGGTGGGACACAGCAACAGGGCACCGGCCAACAGGGACTTTCTCATCATACATCCTTATTTTGCTTGAAAAGCACAGCCATCCGTTTCTTTGGTAAGTGAAGAAACAACAGATGGCATTATCTGAAATGCGAGAGACGGAGTGTCAGACACAGATTGTTTGTTATTAACAGCCGTATTGCTGATCATATTTATGATGTATTTAATATGAATCTATTCAGCAGTCAGCCACGCCTGCATATTGAACAATCGCTTTATTCAATAACAGCAATCTAATTAATTGGCTGTCATCGTAGATGAATTAGCTCATAATTTACTCATCAAAAATCAGCTCTTTTTTGCCTCGCAAGTCCCCGCCGCTGGTTCGCCTAAAATATATTAATCGATTGTTTTTAATGTGATTTTATTGGGTCTCATTTGATCTTGAGCAAATAATAATCAGGCTTTCCCGGTCAGGCTGATGCTGCAGTTATGCACAGTCACAAGGGAGAGAGAAAATGAATAAATATTGTCTTCTGCTGGCGCTGTGTCTGCCCGGGATGGGGTGGGCGAGCGAACCGGTACAACCGGTAGAGGTACCCAAGGTGGCATCGCCGGAAAAAGTCGAGCTGGGCAAGATGCTGTTCTTCGAGCCGCGGCTCTCCAAATCCAATGCCATCTCCTGCAACTCCTGCCATAACCTGGCGACCGGCGGGGTGGACAACCAGGTCAGCTCCCTTGGCCACAAGTGGAAGGAGGGGCCGATCAACTCGCCCACCGTGCTCAACGCCAGCCTCAACTTCGTGCAGTTTTGGGACGGTCGCGCCAAGGATCTGCAGGCGCAGGCGGCGGGCCCCATCGAGAATCCGCTAGAGATGGCCTTCAGCCACAAGCTGGCGGTCGAGACATTGCACACCCTGCCCGAATATCGCACCCGTTTCGGCGCCGTTTACGGCAAGGCGGACTTCGGCATTGATGAGGTCACAGACGCCATCGCCGCCTTCGAAGAGACCCTGGTTACCCCCAACGCGCCGTTCGATCGCTGGTTGAAGGGAGACGGCAAGGCGCTGACGGCACAGCAGTTGAAGGGCTATCAGCTGTTCAAGGAGAAGGGCTGTACCGCCTGCCACAACGGCGTGGCCATCGGTGGCAACTCCTATCAGAAGATGGGGCTGGTCAAGCCGTTCAAGACCGACAATCCGGCCCAGGGGCGCGGTGGCGTGACGGGCGAGAAGCAGTTCATCGGCTGGTTCAAGGTGCCGACCCTGCGCAACATAGAGCTGACCTACCCTTACTTCCACGACGGGTCTGTGTGGGATTTGAAGGAGGCGGTGCGGATAATGGCCGATATCCAGCTGGGCCAGGCGCTGAGCGAGCAGGAGGCCGACGACATGACAGCCTACCTCAAGAGCCTGACCGGTGAGCAGCCGCAGATAGTGCTGCCGCTCCTGCCGCCCTCTCAACCTGATACTCCCAGGCCTCAGGTCAAGAGCTGAACGGGTCGTGGGTCTGAATTCAAGCGGGGCTGAGGTCCCGCTTTTTCATGGCTCTATCTATCTGATAACAAAGCCAAAGTGTGGTAATCAGCATAATGACAAGGGGATGACAATCCCCCAGCTGGCGACGGGGATTTCACCGATTTGCAGCCCTCTTCACAATTTCAACACGCTCATAATCTGTTCGATTGCCTAACTCATCCGACCTGGTGTCAAATCCCTCCGCCTAATAC
>NZ_CAWNYS010000064.1:0-2525 GCF_963878295.1 Aeromonas sp. HMWF014
TAAAAAAACCAATAAAAACAATGCCAGTCAGGCTTAACTGACTGGCATTAAGCGCTGGCGCTGCCTTTTGTGTTGCTGACGATCGGCTCGCCGCCTTGGGGCTTACTGCCCCAGCACTATGGTGGAGAGATGAGCGAAGTGGTGGATCTCGTGGGTCGCCTCGCACGCGGTATCGTGACGGGCCGGGTTGTACCAGCAGGTAGCCAGCCCCTGCGCCGCAGCACCGGCGATGTCGGTCTTGGGGTTGTCCCCCACCATCAACACCCGCGCAGGGCTCGGCTGCCCCATCAAGGCAAGGGCATGCTGGAAAATGGCGGCGGCAGGCTTGGTCACCTGCACCTCGTCCGAGATGACCAGGGGCTCGAACCAGTCGCTCCAGCCCAACTTACTGAGGCGACCCCGTTGCGGCAGGCTGAAGCCATTGGTGATGATCCCCATTCGCACCCGGCTCTTGAGAGCGTGCAGTGTCTCCAGCACCCCCTCCAGCGGCACACTCAGAGCAATGATCTGCTGCAAGAAGGTGTCATTCATTGCCATGGGTGCCACGTCGACCTGCTCGGCAAACAGGGCAAAACGGGTCTGCTGCAGGTGGGCCGCATCGATCTCACCCGAGTTGTACTGCTGCCACAACCTGTGATTCAGTACCTGATACTCCGCCATCGTGGGGGGTGTCGGCGTCACGCCATAGAGCTGCAGGGTCTGCTCCAGAGCCTGGGCGACCGGGAAATCGAGCAGTGTTTCGTCCAGATCGAACAACACCCAGTCATAACTTGGTACTTTCACACGATTCCTTACTGTTCTTGTTTGTCGAGTTCATGGCGGCGGCCCAGCGGGCTGGCGAGCAAGTCCAGCGTCAGCCTGACCCCGAATCCGGTCACTTCGCTGCTGACCACGCCGTTGCCCCCCTTGCTGCGAAAACCGCTCAAATCGAGGTGCAGCCAGGGGGTCTGGGCAGGCACGAAGCGGTTGAGAAAACGGGCGGCGTCGATGTGATCCGGCGATGCGCCCGGCGCACACTGTAGCAGATCGGCCCACTCGCTATCGAGGTTGTCGTCATAGTCCTCATCCAGCGGGAAGGGCCAGACTCGCTCACCGCTGCGCTGGCCCAGGCTTATCAGCTCGCCGAACCAGTGGGGCCGATTGGTGAAGGCGCCACTGTAACGGCTGCCCAGCGCCCGCTTGCAGGCCCCCGTCAGGGTGGCGTAATCGATCAGCAGATCCGGATTGTCCTGCACTGCCATGCAGAGGGTATCCGCCAGCACCATGCGCCCCTCGGCATCGGTATCCACCACCTCTATGGTGGTGCCGTTGAGTGCCGTGACTACCTCTCCCGGCCGGTACGCGAGCGGGCCTATGTGGTTCTCGGCGATGGCAAGCCAACAGTGCACTTCGTAGGGCAGGCGGGCGCGGCTGATCGCATAGAGGGCGCCCAGTGCCACGGCGCTGCCGCCCATGTCCAGATGCATGCCATACATACTGCCAGCGACCTTGAGGTTGTAGCCACCCGAGTCGTGACAGATCCCCTTGCCCACCAGGGCTATCCGACGCACCGGATTGGGCGGGCAGTAACTGAGCTTGACCATGGCGGCCTGGTTGTCTTCCGAGCCTTTCGCCACCGCGATGAAGGCGCCGGCCCCCCGCTCTGCCAGTTGAGCCTGATCGTACTCGTGCCACTGCCAGCCTTCGACCTGGGCCAGCTGGCGAGCCCACTCCCGATAGCTGCGGGCGGTGAGATCGGAGGCTGGCGATACCGCCAGATGCCGCGCCATGCCATTGCCTTCTGCCTCGGCGTAGATCCGCGCCAGATCCAGCACGCAGCGCGGTGACACCGCAATCTGCTGATAGCGCCACTCATCTTCGGCGCGATGCTTGTGGCTCGGCAGCGGCACATTGGCCGCCAACAGGCAGGCCAGTGTCAGCTCGGCAAGCTGTGCCCTCTCCCCCTCGTCAAACCCTTCCAGATGCAGCCCCATCCGCTCTATCTTGAGACCAGCCAGCGGGGCTATCCAGGATCTGGCCTGTTTGTAGAGGGCGTGATCCCGGGTGGGATGGGCTCCGATGAAAATCACCAGTTGCAGGCTGTTGTGCAGCACCAGGCTATAGGGCGCCTTCTGCCCCAGCGCGATCTGGGTTGCCACGGCGGCAAACTCCGGCCTGGCCAGCACAGGGGCGCGCAGATCTTCAGCAATCAGCAGCAGGTTGGCCGAAAGCCCATTGCCCATGGCCTGGCTCAGGGTGGCATCCTGAATATCGATCTTGGGGGGGAAATAAGTGAACTGTTGCATCATTGGGCAGGGGCCTCGTCCATGAAGAGATATCGCTGATGATACCCAACAAAGCGTGGGGACAGCCAGATTTTCACTTGAAAATCAATATCAAACGCGATTATGCGTACAAATGATGAGCGACCGGAAACTGCACGAAACATAAGGAGGGGAAAACAAGAGGAAAAACGAAATAGGAGAAACAGAAGAAAGTTGGTTGCGGGGGCCAGATTTGAACTGACGACCTTCGGGTTATGAGCC
>NZ_CAWNYS010000065.1:0-5277 GCF_963878295.1 Aeromonas sp. HMWF014
GGCAAATACATCGCCCCCGGCAAGAAATACCCGACCCCGCATGCTGCCTTCCCGACCTGGGACAATAATGGTAAGCCGAGCGGGGCCGCGATGGTAGAGCTCCGGCACCGGGTCGACCAGCCTGGGCCACGTCTGGACAAAGACTACCGGCTGGGGAGCAACGAGCAGGCGGCCTTTATCGGGTTGCAACGCGCCAGTAATGGTGAAACCCGGATCGCCACCAGTCTGGATGAGGGCATTGCGCTGGCCGCCGCCCACCCGAAAAGCGGGGTGCTGGTGAGCATCAACGGAGACATCCACCCGCACAACCTGCAGCGAATGACTGGCGGAAAACTGCTGGTCACCGACAGCGATAAGGCCCTGGCCACCATGGACAGCGAAAGCGACGGCACCATCAAACTGCCGGAGGACAAAGCCCAGCAGGAGGAAGCCAAACGCCAGGAAGCACTAATGAAGCAGGTGGCTAGGGAACACACCAAGGATGCAATCTCCCTTCCGGATGACAAGACGAACTCCCATGACCCGGATGCCGAGCGCCTCAAGCAGGACATCAAGCAACTGGACAGCGAGTCGGCCCTCAGTGACCGGCAACTACGGGAGATCGCCGCAATCAAAGACACGGCCAAAGCGAAGTACACGGCAGAGCTCACAGACAAACTTGACCGACTGGAGAGAGATATTATTAAGGAGATCACTCTAGGTGAGTAAATAGCGAATCGCATTTGAGATATCTAAGCAAGAAAGAGGGGGCCTTGATGCCCCCTCCTTTATGTTCCATCTGTATATATGCTTTGGTGTAGGCGAGTAATAAAGTGCCATACCAAGTATCAAAGTATCATACCTAGCAATAAACATTCATCCTTACTTAGGCCGTAGCCACGCCCCGTTGGTTTACCGTCTGAATCCGGTACAAATGTCTATTGAACGACAGCCTCTCCGTCCAGTAATACGGGGGGGGGATTCCCAGACAACCATGCTCACGCCAGCCACGGACGAGGGATGCGATCTCTTTCGTACTGTTAGTGTCTAAAAAGTGCCACGTCCTAATCATGCAAGCAACGTGGCAAAAGATGCCGATAGCTAGCGTTATCGACATCAGCTCCTTGCTTTTCTTTAAGTACCCACGTACTACGAATACAGGCATATACCTGCTGTTCTCAAATCTGGCATCGCTAAACCTTAGCCAGCCAAGCCAATTTTCATTTTTTTACAAGGATATATCCATGACTAATGCCTATGACAGCCGATACGGTGACAGACTATACGTTCCCTCTGTTGGTGAAATTCGGTGTTTCCACGTAACTCCAAAGCGCCCACCATCAGCTCGATTTGACGTGTTCATAATTCCCAGTATTGAGTCTAAAGACGCACTGATTCAGTTTTTCAAGGATCAAAAGAAGCTCCCAGCACAAGAACGCTGCTTTGTGACGGCAAGTCATAGGGATGGGACTTGCCTAGAACTTACGGTTACAGAAGGCGAAATTGGAGAGAGCTTGAGTAACGGGAAGTGTGAGCTTAGGACTACAATGGAAAACAAAGATTTCAGCAAAAAAGCCTCGACAGTTCAGGGGCATCCACCACGATAAAACACTAATATAGGGGCCTCTGGCCCCTTTGTTCTACCTACAGGCCTGACTGAGCATAATCAAACGTTCTGTTAAATTGGCTCAGGGAACAATAAAACAGGTTGGCATGACATTTTATTGCTCTTGGGTGTTATCCAATGGACGCAGAACTCGCCATTTGGTATGACACCATTACATCCGTGAGGGATATTCAAAACCATGAAAAGTTGACCTACTGTCATATCTGAGAAGGCAGGACATAGAGCACATAATCCCCCCCTCATTCATATACGCCTATTTACCAAATGAAATCAGTGTTCGCTCACACATCAAATAAAACCACCACGACATTTAACCCTCCCCATAAAAAACTCGCGCTAAAATAAATGTTCTCCATGGAGTCCTGTAACTCCATTTCCTTTTCACTTTAACCTTAATTGAATATGAAAGTAACTAGATCTTTAAGTGTAAATATGGGGACGCTATTGTTACGACATATTGAAGCCATGTAAACCGATTCATAATCGTAATTGCAGTAACGCTTGACGCAAGTCCCCCTAGGTAAAAAGCACCACGATTTAAGCAAGACTACTTTTGCGAAAACACGAACGAATTTAACTGGATGTATTTTATTCTATTTTAAAATTCATCCAGCCTGACTCCATAACATTAATTAAACCCATTCCATTCCGCTTACTAAAAATTGCCAAGACAACCTAGTCTTCTATATTTGGGAAGAATACCTCTATATCCCCCTCGATTGTTTTTTTAACTTTTTCTTTTACCGCAGAAACATCAATTCCATGCGATTCAGACAATGTTTTAGTCAAATACTGAGTTAGATACTTAGCCTCAAGGGCAGCTGTTATTAATAGTTTATCAAAATCATCTCGGCCACCAGAGGCATGTTCAGAACGACGAAGATTATAGACTCTCAACCCCAACTCAAGCAGCATACTTGTCTTACTGGAAAAGCTAACTTCCTCGGGATGAGCGCCCGCCTGAATATCTTCTTCCACAAAGGATTTTATCTCATCAATCACAGAGTTCTTGAGGTATATGGTCACTTTTGGCATAGATACAACTCTTAATTTATACTCGTAAAACAGACTTTATCATAGCAGCGCCCCCACCGCTACACCCGGCAAGCCTTATGCCAAGCACAACAGTGCGTAAACACCTAACCCATTGATATCACGATAGCGGTGCATCCACCGCTAGGTTATAACCAATTGATATAAAAAGTGTAGGCCATAGCACCGCCAGCAGCGCCGCTACATAGCGGCCATATAGCAGTGCATCAGCGGTGCCATGAAGGATTTCACAACGCACAAACACAAACCAATCAAACGCATGTCACTGTTTTTAAACAATTAATCTGCAAATTGAAAATTTGCTACGGGTGTGGAGCTTTGGGGTTGAAGAGTAGGCTATCTACCAATATGGGGTTTTGGCTGACTCGGTATATGCGCGCAGAGGGTGACGAGGGGATTTTTCGGCATCCGTTCGCCGGAAAATTTTCGAGTTATCCTCTGCGCGGCGTTTTTCATGGGGTTATCTTGCTCTGTGTGACTCTCTCACCGATATAGGACAGGGTGACGGGGGAATTGTGCGGCATCAGTTCGCCGTGCAATTTGCTCGTTACCCTGTCCAGGCATTTTAACGATATGAGGTTTACCTGGCATGGCTTGCTATCCAGTGGCAAAATGAAGGCATCGACCAGAGAGGGAGTGACATGAAAAAACTGTTTACGCTGATGCTTTTGCTATCCCAGAACGTGAGCGCCGCCGATTGTTTCGATCTCGCTGGTCAGGCTTACCGCATCGATCCCGATTTGTTGCGGGCCACCTCATTTCGAGAGTCCAGCTTTAATCCTCGCGCTCTGAATGTTGTTTCTGAGACAAAATATGCGGTGGGTCTAATGCAGATCCACTCTAGTAATTTCTCTCACCTCGCTCAGTTCGGCATAACCCCTACTGTTTTATACAATGATCCCTGTATGAATATTTACACGGGCGCTTACTATATGGCCATTGCCATTAAGAGGCTGGGGTACAACTGGGAAGCCGTGGGGGCTTACTATGCGGGATTCTCTAAGTCACCAGAACAGGCAGCAAAACGTAAGTGGTATATGGAACGAGTCAAATCAACTTATGAGCAAATAAAAAAGGCCCCATCAAAGAGGCCAAAGGACAGCAAGGGAAGTTGAATTAATCGATTGCACTGTATATTAAGTTGCGCTCGTCTAATGTCAGTGCATATGCACGGAGTGAGTGATAAAGTTGCACAAAACGATCATCATCTGTCATTTCCCACATGTAATAGTAAGCAAACAGGCAAGCGACAATACCTGTTGCGTGAGCAGTTAAAACCCCCTCAAAACCATTACTATCAACTGACAGACTATAACCTTCATCTTTCGCGGGGGGCACCATGAAGAAAGCACCGTTAGATACTTCCCACATATCCCAGTATCCGCCTTTATACGATTCACAGATTTCTTTGAGCCATCCGTAAATGTTGCCTTCCGTTTTCATCATCCAGCGCCCAAAATATTTTGGCATCATGTCCATGCGCTTAGAATCGATAACCAGACCAGCAATTAAAACGTCCATAAGGAATACTCCTCTATTGGTCTAGGCCAATCCCAGACCATGAAAAAATTATAACCTTACCACTGGTAGGGTGCAAGTTTTTTCTCGCCTTGCACCTTAAATAAATTAAACCATGTTACCCTTTTAATTACTTTGAACCTCCTCATATATAGCCATTATTTCATCGCTGCTATATGTTTTTTCTCCGTCAAAGTAAATTATTACCCAGTCACCATTTACACCTATTGCATTTATCACCCGCTCAGCCAACCATAACGCATCAACCGTTGCTATTATGTCCAACTTATCTGTTATTGACGGATTTTCTAAAATCAGATAGTCAGCCCCTCCCTTGATAGCCTCATCAAAACTACTCCAAGATCCAGATTGAAAAGCATACAGCCCTTTTGGCGTTCCCATGTTGCCCCTTTAATTAATGTTGCTCGGCTTCCAGTAAACGCCTATGTATTCCGCATTATCAGGCTTTCCCTGTACCTTCTCCCATTCAAACCCGTAAAAGTTTTGGCTTATTCTTTTTTCTGGAGACTTGAAGAATCGCCAAGTTTCAGGGCATTCCCAATAAAGTGTCTCCATTATTTTTATAGGGTTGTTTTTCTCATCAGTTACAATCCTTGTAGACATATACCCTTTGCCTTTTATTTCGGTATTCATCATAAGGCCCCCAGTGTAGATCTATTGGTTTTTTTTAGAAAATTTGCGTCTCTAGATTCTGAGCCGGTCTTTAGGTTTTCTGCGTCATTGGCATCTGCTCCCTACTTATTTTTATTTGCCTCTCTGAGTTCTTCGCCGTGCGAAGCGACACAACACGCCGACAAGAAGAAATAGCAAGAGGGCACTCAAAGCCGCAGCGCAAGCGAACTTGTTCGCGCGAACGGGTGCAGAGGGCACTCTTGCTATTTCTTCCGGCGTGTTATGTTGATGCGCGGTGAAGTCTCAGGGAGGAAAATAAGACCAGCAGCGGCCAATGATGCGGCAAGCGGAGCGCGCAGCCCCTTTAGGGGCGGAGGCATGAGCGATGGAAACCCGAAGGGGCGAGACAGCATCTTTTCGCTGGCTCGATGCGTAGCATGACAGCGCGACCGCTCGCGGTCATGCCC
>NZ_CAWNYS010000066.1:0-9556 GCF_963878295.1 Aeromonas sp. HMWF014
CATCAGAAGGATCGGTCAATGGATCCTTAACTGATCGGCATTAGCGCCAGGCGCCGGTTTTTTTATGGCCACGGCTGCGTTGCCGCTAGCCGAGCTGGCCCTTCATCAGGCTGGAGATGCGGGCAGCCAGCTCATTGAAGCAGGGCCTGCGTACCGAATAGTGGCGATAGAGCAACGAGATGGCACGACCCGGCACGGGGTCGATCACGGGGCGATAGCTGACGCCGCCTTCCTCCACATTGGCAGGCACGGCCAATTTGGGCACCAGCGTCATGCCGCTGCCCGCGGCGACCATGTTGCGCAGCGTCTCCAGGCTGGTGCCCTTGAAACGCTGATCCTCACCGATACCGGCGGCAAAGCAGAACCCCATCGCCTGATCCCTCAGACAGTGGCCATCGGCCAGCATCAGCAGCTTCTTGCCCTTGAGGTTACTGAGCGGCACCGACTTGGCCCTGGCTTCCGGGTGATGTTGCGGTACCGCCAGCCACATGGGCTCCTGATAGAGAGGAATAGAGCTAAACCCTTCCATACCCTCAAGTTCGGCGAGGATGAGACAATCCAGCGCCCCTTCTTCCAACCGCTTAAGCAGCACCTGGGTCTGCTCCTCATAGAGATAGAACTCCAGCTTGGGAAAATGCTCGCGCAGATCCTGGATGATGTGGGGCAGCAGATAGGGACCGACGGTGGGAATGAAACCGATATGGATCTCACCAGACATGGGCTCGGCAAAGTGCTGGCCTATGCTCTTGAGCTCCCGCACCTCTTTTAGCACCTTGCGGGCCTGATGGGCCATGGCGTCACCGGCCGGGGTAAACAGCACCTTGCGCGAGGTGCGCTCAATCAGGATCACCCCCAGTTCATCTTCCAGTTTGCGCAGCTGGCCGCTCAGGGTGGGTTGGCTGACGAAGCAACGCTCCGCTGCCTTGCGAAAATGCTTCTCCTCTTCCAAGGCAACCAAATACTCGAGATCGCGAAGGTTCATACATCCAGAATCCTGCCAACCAATTGGGCCATTAGCATGCCCAAGAAAGAGAGAAGGGACAAGATATGGCGACTGAATGGAAAAAGAGGGCCGGATGGAAAAACAAAGCGGGCCCGGATCCAGGATCCGGGCCCGCTCAAGCGGAGAATATCAAACCATCATTACACCCGGAAGCGACGTACCATCTCCTGCAACTGAGTCGCCAGATGGTTGAGCTCGTTACAAGCCTGTGCCATCTGGGTTGCCCCCGCTGCCACCTCTTCCGAGGCATGGCTGATGTTGACCACGTTGCGGTTGAGCTCTTCGCTCACCGCACCCTGCTCTTCGGTCGCGGTCGCGATCTGGATATTCATGTGGGAGATGCTCTCCACAGAGCCGCTGATCTCGGAAATGGACGCTCCCGCCTCCCGCGCCGTGCTCACGGTGGAGTTCATCATCTCCTGGCTCTGCTGCATTGTGGTGCCAGCCTGCTCGGCCCGCTGCTGCAGCTCGGCAATGATGGTGTTGATCTGGGAAGTGGAATCCTGAGTCCGCTTCGCCAGGGTACGTACCTCATCGGCCACCACGGCGAAACCACGGCCCTGTTCACCAGCCCGGGCAGCCTCGATGGCGGCGTTCAATGCCAGCAGGTTAGTCTGTTCGGCGATACCGCGGATGACCTCCAGTACCATACCGATGTTGCGGCTGTCATCACCG
Source organism: Aeromonas sp. HMWF014 (assembly GCF_963878295.1). Taxonomy (NCBI): domain Bacteria; kingdom Pseudomonadati; phylum Pseudomonadota; class Gammaproteobacteria; order Aeromonadales; family Aeromonadaceae; genus Aeromonas; species Aeromonas sp. HMWF014. The sequence goes on from NZ_CAWNYS010000066.1 coordinate 1,679, forward strand.
AGCTGACGGATAACCACAGCCGTGCTCTCAATAGCGCCGGCTACCTGCTCAATGCGCTTGATGGAGTCATTGACGGTGCGAGCTCCCAGCTCGGCCGTGCTGCTGGCCTGGGTCGCGGCACCGGCGGCATCACTGGTATTGCGAGACACCTCCTGCACGGTGGCCTGCATCTCGTTCATGGCGGTGGCCAGCTGATTCAGCTCATGCTGCTGATTGTTCATGTTGGTGGCGGATTGACGGGCCACGGCGCTGATCTGTTCGGCCGCCGAACTGAGCTGCACCACGGAACCGGACACCTCGCTGACCAGGTTGCGCAGACTGCCCTGCATCTCGCCAAAGCCCTTGGCCAGCTGGCCCAGCTCGTCGTTGTTGAACTGTTTCAAGTCGAGGTGAGCCGCCAGATCACCCGCCGATACCTTGCGAGTCTGCTCCAGCAGGGCCATGACGGGATTGCGGATCTGGCCGGTCAGCAACCAGGCCACGATGATGACAAACGCCAGCGTCACCACCCCCACCAGGATACTCATGTTGCGCGAGTTGCTGTAAAGCTCGGCGACCGATTTGACCATGCCACTGGCAACTTCGTTGTTGATCTCGCGCATACGATAGGATTTGGAACCCACCTCCTCCAGGGCAACACGGGTCTCATTTTTACGCAACCCCTTGACCCGCTCGAGGTCCCCACTGGCAAAGGCCGCCATCAGCTCCTTATGCATAGAAAAATACTTAGCACCGGCAGCAATCAGCTGTTCATAGTTTTGTTTATCTTCATCTGATGCAAACGGCAGCGCGCCATAATGTTGTGCAGCCGAGTCAAACTCTTGCTTCGCCTGGTTAAAGGTGGCCGTGCGCTCACTCACTTCCTGCATGTCATTATTCAAACCACCAATCACTATTGCCAACTCAGAGCGACGGGCATCAAGAATGGCCACATGCATCTGGCTGGCATAACGGGTCGATGGCAGCAAATTCTCTGAGATAGTGGCAGTATCTGCGTAGAGGCGGGACAACTGAGTGATGGAAAACCAGGCAAGCCCGACCACTAGCAGTGCCAATACGGCAAAGCCGGCACTCAACTTCTGAGCTATAGACATATTTTTGAACATGATTGATATCCTTGGCGGCTAGACGCAAACCCGTGGAGCCGAACTCCCGAGCTATCCCCATAGAACGTAGCGTTATGATCGCAAGCGGATGATTTATAAACTCTCCGCTAGTCAATATATCGTCACGCCAGCAGATAACATGAGGACCAAGAGGGGAGGAAAAATCGCCCCCTCAGCCAGGGTTCACCTTTCATCCCGTTCGCCAATAGACGGGACACGGATTCAGCGTCCCATCACGGCCTGGATCTGACGGGTAAAGGCCGCCGGCTCCCCCAGGAAGGAAGAGGCGGACAGCGGCGTCACCTTGTCCCCTTGTACCAGACCCAGTGTGGGGTAGCCCTGTCCACCGAGGCGACGCATCCAGCGCTGGCTGTCTGCCAGATGACCAGCCAGATCCACGTTCTGATAAGCATCTGAAAATGCCGCGGCATCCATGCCCTGCTCTGTCGCCAGGCTGCTCAGGTGCTCGAGGGAACCGATCCAGATGCCATCACGATAGTGGGACTGCTGGATACGATGCAGCAGGGTCAAGCCCTTGCCGCCCAAGGCCGACATAGCCAGGATGGCGCGGATGGGTTGCTCCGAGTCGAGCAGCAAGCCATCGCGCAGCAGCAACTCGTTGAAATAGTGCTCACCGAAGGGCTGGCCAGTCAGAGCCTGGATCCGCTCATCATGAGGGCGGACATAGTCACGCAGGGCCTGACCCATGGGCTGACGACGCTCGCCCAGCCAGAGGCCGCCAGCATGCAGTTCGATGTGAAGACCAGGAATCCCGGCCGCCGCTTGCAGCAAGGGGGCTGCGCCATAGCACCAGCCACAGAGGGGGTCATAGACGTAATGCAGGCTTGTCTCGTTCATGCGATTCATTCTCGATTGTTTGGCTAAAAAAACCGGGCCCAAGGGCCCGGTAAAAAACACTGGGAAGCAGGCGTCAGGCAATTACCACTTCATTTCGCCGGTGTTGACCTTGGCTCCGATGGCCAGACCATCGTCGACCGGCAAGGACGGGAAGGCTTTCTTCAAGCCTTCAATCAGCTCACCAGAGTTTTTGGACTTGGCCAACTCCTGCTCGAAGCGCTGGACATAGTCACGGGTAAAGGTCACGGCTTCAGTGCCCTTGGGCTCAGCACCCAGGAAGTGGCCAGGTACGACACGATCGGGTTTCATGGCCAGCAATTCGTTGAGGGTCTTCACCCAATGAGCGCGGGCTTCCTTGGTCTGGCTATCCGCCATCCAGACGTGGACGCCGTGATAAACCGGCACACCGCCCAATGCTGTCTTGATGGACGGCGCCCACAGGTAAGCAGTCGGCGTGTTCATCTCCTTGATCTCGATCTTCTCGCCTTCGAGGGTCAGATAAGAGGCAGTCATCACTTCCGGTACTATCAAGGTCTTGGGTGAGCCTGCGCCCAGAATAGGTCCCCAATAGGTCAGCTTGTCATCCTTGGTCTTGTTGATGTGGTCGACCACATGCTGGTCAGCCAGCACTTTGACATGCGGAAACGCCGCCATGATGGGCTCCAGACCGAAGTAGAAGTCAGGATCACCCGCGCTGATATAGACGGTGGTCAGCTGCTTGCCACTTTGCTTGATCATGTCGACCAGCGCCTGGCCATTTTTCACATCAAACTGGGCATCGATCAGAATGGCCTCTTTGTCACCGGCCACCAGGGAAGAGGAGACGGGGAAGATGGCCTTCTCGCCCGGGTTGTAGACAGTCACGCTCAGGGGGGCGGCCATGGCGGCACCACTCAGCAGGGTAGTGGCCAGGGTCAGGTTGCGGATCAGGGTGTTGTTCATCGGGTATTCCTCATCAAGTCATCAGGGGTTCATCAGATGGACACAGTTTATTGGATCATTAACGGTACAAATACAGCATAATAAGCGCATCACTGTTGCATTAATCGATCATATAGAGGGCCTGCATATGGATCGGCTGACCGCATTACGGGTCTTTGTCAGCGTAGTCGAGCAAGGTAGCCTGAGCGGCGCCGGGGAGAAGCTGGAGATGTCGCGCGCCATGGTGACGCGCTACCTCGCAGAACTGGAGCAGTGGATGGGAGCCCGTCTGCTGCATCGCACCACGCGACGCCTGAGTCTGACCGGCCCGGGGGAAGAGGCATTGAACCGCGCCAGGGCCATGCTGGCATTGGGGGAAGAGATGGAGCAGATCGCCATTCGCGGCGATGAGGCGCCCAAGGGGCAACTGCGCATCACCAGCAGTTACTCTCTCTCCGAGGCCCTGCTGGTGGGGGCCGCCAACGACTATCTGGCCCAGTATGCCGGCACCGCCATCGATATCCTGCTGCTGGACCGCACCGTCAACCTGGTGGAGGAGCGGATCGATCTGGCCATTCGCATCACCAATGATCTGGATCCAAACCTGGTGGCCCGCCGGCTCGGCACCTGCCACTCCGTGGTCTGTGCCAGCCCGGCCTATCTGGCCAGACACCCGACCCCGCACAAGGTGCAGGAGCTCGCCCTGCATAACTGCCTCACCTACACCTATTTCGGCAAGAGCCTGTGGGAGTTTCAGGGGCCCACCGGGCCTGAATCCGTGCCGGTCAGCGGCAATCTCAGTGCCAACATTTCCAACCTGCTGCTGGAGGCGACCCTGGGTGGTGCCGGCATCAGCATGCAGCCCCGCTACTCGGTGCAATCACACCTGGAGAGTGGCGCCCTGGTACCGCTGCTCGACGCGTGGCAACCCAAGCGACTCGGGGTCTACGGGGTCTATGGCACCCGCAAGCAGATGTCCCCCCTCTTGCGCAGCTTTCTCGATTTTCTGGTAGTGCGCATGGCGGCCGACCCCATGTGGCAGGAGTAACATCACCATGCACAAGGGGCCCGCAGGCCCCTTTTTAATCATGACATCCCGGTCACTTGCATCCGGATCAGGCTTCGAAGCCGGTGAGCGGCGCCTCGGTGTGTACCTCCTGCGACACATCCAGATAGATATCCCGATACGCCACATAGATGGAGTAGTTGAGTGCCGGTATCACCACCAGCAGGCCGACCAACATCAGGGCGGCCCCCAACAGCATCAGCCCGGCGCCGATCAGCCCCCACCAGAAGAAGGGCCACATGTTGATCAGACAGCCTTTGAAGCTGAGCCTGGCGGCCTGCAATATGCCGACATCATGGAAATAGATGAGGGCCGGTGCGAAGGTGATGGCCATCAGTACGGGGATCAGCAGTGCCAACCCCAGCAACAGGCAGAGCAGCAACCCCTGCACCTGCGCCACGCTCGCCACCATGGATGCGGGATCCTGGGTCAGCAGGGGGGTCAACCCCCACATGGAGAGCAAGGCCAGGCAGATGAGTCCAATCAGGGTAAACAGAACCAGCACCAGCAGGCCACCCAGCATCAGCGGAGTCAGCTTGTTGCGAAACCCGGCGAAGAAGTCGGCAAACTTGAGCTGATTACCCTCGTAGCCGCGCTGGGCTACCACCATCCAGCCCGCACCCCACACCATGTAGAGCAACTGAGAGATGAGGCCACCCGCCGGCAGGCGTTCCAGCAACAGACCGACCGCGAACCAGATCAGGACCATGGCGACACTGACGCCCATGCCCTTGTTGAAGACATCGAAGCCAGATCGCACCCAGACCCAGCCACGCCCGATGGGGTGACGGGCCGGCTCGGCGCGCAGGGGGGACAATCCATTCATAACGTTTCCTCAGATGATGACGGGCTGGCTGCTGATTCTAGAGCCATGGGACGGCTGACTCAATGGCGGACGATCATGGGTTGGCGCTTCGCACATCAAGGCTGCTTGTATCAGGCGTTACGGTTATCATAAGAGACCCCCGCACAAGGGGCATTTACTTATTCAAGAGAATCCAAGATGCGTACACTTCATCTGGCACCGATCCTGCTTGCTTCCCTGCTGCTCAACCTCTGGCAATGGCAGGCTCAACCCGCCACCAGAGCGTCTCACCCGCAACCCGACTCCGCTGAAAACGCCGCAGTGGCCCAGTGCGACACAGCGGCCAGCCAGAGCGCCAGTCAGAACCTGATGGCCAAGCTACCCGGCAAAGGCACGCAGGGGGAATCCGCCCCCGCGCAGGAGGCCATGGCCCCCAATCCGGAGCTGGAGGCCGCCATCAGCCAGTGGAGCCAGTCCAGCGACGGCTCTGTGCTGATAGAGCGGCTCTACGATGCCGAGCAGGGCAGCCAACTCACTACCGTTTTCGATCGGCTGGACGTGGTGGAGGACGTGCGCGGTCAGGTGCAGGAGCAGTTGCGCGAACTCTATCGCCTTGGCTTCGATCACCCCGATGCCTACGAGCAGGAGAGCCAACGCATCTGGAGCAACATCAGCAACCTGCTGGGTGACGACACGCGCACCCGGTTGGAACAGGAGCTCTACTCGGGTGACATCAACCGCCTGCTGGAGATCCAGGGCCGACTGGCGGAGCGCGGCGAGCTGCTGGCCCCGACCCAGCGCCAATCCCTGACGCGTCTGCTGAGCGATGCCAACCAGCAACTGGCCCAGCAGGAGAGTGGCGATGCCGGCACCTATCTGGAGAACCAGAAGGCCTATACCCAGCGTGTGCTGGAGAGCAGCCGCGCTTTCCTTAACCCGAGCCAACTGAAAGTCGTGCAAGAGATGCTGGAGCTGGAGCTGGTTCGCCAGGAGGTATCGGTCCAGATGGAGGCCATCTATCAGCGCTTCCAGCCAGCCTCCTGATGCCCTTACCCTTGTTCGTTTGACCCAGCCCATAGCGTGGAACCGTCATGAGAGTTGTTTGTTGTATTTTGTTGCTGCTGGCCAGCCAATCTCCCCTCGCCGAGGGATTTATCAGCCGTCTGCTCAACCATCCAGTGCCGGGCGGCGTTGCCGTGGTGCCGCTTGGCAATGCAGAGCAGGCCCCAGCCGCCCGTTATCAGGACAAGCCCGTGCTGGTGGTGCGGGAAGAGGATCGCCGCTGGATCGCCATCGTCGGCATTCCCCTCAACAGCCAGCCGGGGGCTCATACGCTGATGGTGAATGATGGCAGCACCCTCAGTTTCACGGTCGGCAGCAAGCACTACCGCGAGCAGCACATCAAGCTGAAGAACGGCCGCCAGGTCAATCCGCTGGCTGAGGATATGGTGCGCATCAACCGCGAACTGGCGGAGCAAACCCGTGCCTACCAAACCTTCAGCCCTACCCAGCCCAGCAACTTGCTGTTCGACAAGCCGGTACAGGGCCCGCTCTCCAGCCCGTTCGGCCTGCGCCGTTTCTTCAACGGTGAAGAGCGCAACCCCCACTCAGGCCTCGACTTCGCGGTCGGTTCCGGTACCCCGATCAAGGCCCCGGCCGCCGGCAAGGTGATCCTGATCGGCAACTACTTTTTCAATGGCAACACCGTCTTTGTCGACCACGGCCAGGGGCTGATCAGCATGTTCTGCCACATGTCGAAGATCGATGTGACCCTGGGACAGAGCCTGCCCCGTGGCAGCATCGTCGGCCGGGTTGGTGCCACAGGTCGCGCCACTGGCCCCCACATGCACTGGAACGTCAGTCTCAACGATGCCCGCGTCGATCCCGCCATCTTTATCGGGGCCTTCAAACCCTGACGCGACATAGCCAATCCAGGCCATCTGCAGTGATGAGCAGGCCGGATAAAACGAAAAAGGCAGCCTGGGCTGCCTTTTTCATGGAAGGATGGCTGTGTATCAGGCAACTGCGGCATGCAGGCGAGCTTCCTTGCGCATGGCCCGCCACATCACCAGCACCAGCACAGTGCTGCAAGTCGGCAACGCCAGCCAGACCCCGGCCACACCCCACAGGGAAGAGAAGCCCCACAGGAAGCCGCCAATCAGTACCAGCTTGCCGCCGGTGAGCAGGGAGGCGATGCGGGGCCGGTTGATGGCCTGGAAGTAGGTGGCCCCCACCAGCAATAGCCCTTCCATCGGCAGGCCCCAGAAGTAGAGCCAGATGCCGAGGCTCGCCACCGGCAAGAGGGCCGCGTTGTCGCCGACAAACAGATAGACAACCCCTTCCGGCCAGAGATAGAGCGGGATGATACCGCACAGCGCCACCAGCAGGGTGACTCCCAGCGCCAGGTTGCGTACCCGCAGTACCCGTTGCCAGTTGCCCGCACCGGCGTTGAAGCTGGCGATGGGCTGTATGCCCATGGCGATCCCCTCGAAGATGAGATAAAAGAAGGCCTCGCTGTAGCTGATGACGCCATAGGCGGCCACGTGCAGCGAGGTGCCCACCACCAGCAGCGCCTTGTTGTGCAGCGCCAGCACCACCGACAGGTAGAGGTACATCAGAAAGCTCGATACCCCGAGCCGCAGCGTCTCCCGCATCAGTCGCCAGTCCGGCATGAGCGTATCCCAGCCAATACGCAACTGGCTGCGCGGGGTGAAGAAGTGCCACAGACAGAGGCCACCGGTCACCGCCTGGGAGAGCATGGTGGCGATGGCCGCCCCTGCGAGGCCCCAGGGGAGGACAGCCATCAGCAGATAGTCGAGCAGCACGTTGAGCACGCCGCCGCCGACCAGGATCCAGGTGGCGAGACCGGGTCGTCCGTCATTGCGCAGCAGGGCAGTGAACGCCATGGAGAGTACGGCAAACACCCCGAGCCAGGCGTACCACTGCAGATAAGCGAGGCCGGCATCGAAAATTTCCCCCTCGGCCCCCATCCAGGCCAGCATGGACTCGCCATAACGGATGCCGATGAAGGCGAGCACGGCCGAAGCGAGCAGCACCATCACCAGCGCATTGCCGACTATGTGGCGCGCCTTCGCCTGCTCCCCCTTGCCGAGGTAGAAGGA
>NZ_CAWNYS010000067.1:0-3058 GCF_963878295.1 Aeromonas sp. HMWF014
CTGTGCAGCGAGGCCTGGCTCTCGCCCTGCATATGAATGAGCACACCGAGCACCCAGAGGCCGAGCAAAATGCCGGCACCCAGACTGAGAACACGTTTGATGGGAAGATGACGCAAGCGTTGAGCCTCCTGACGATGAGCGGTGGCGGGATCTTGGCGCTTGCCTGTATAAAAAGCAATACGCTACTCTGGGCCCGCGTTGTTAACCCCATGATCATCAAGGAAGGCTCTATCTCTATGCTGTTGTCCCAATTACCTGCTGCCTTGTCCGAGTGGCCAGAGTGCCTGCCCAGTGCCCCCTGGTGGCAATTGACGCCGCAGGCGCTGCTGCCCGTCGCCAAACCGCTGGATGGCGCCTGGCTTGTGCTGTTTGGCAAGCACCTTGCCGCCCGCCATCTGGCGCGCCTGGCCGAGTTGCTGGCCGCGCAGGATATGCAGGCTCAGCTCTATCCGCCGAGCACTCCGGCCGGGGTGCCCTTGCTGCTGTTGGGGACGGACAGGTTTTCCCCCGAGCTGGTGCAGTTGCTCAAGACCGGGGAGTGGGACATCGACATCTGCCATTTGCCGGTGCTGCCGACTCTGAGTGAGCCCGGCTTGCTGGTGATGGACATGGACTCCACCGCCATCCAGATCGAGTGCATCGACGAGATCGCCCGTCTGGCGGGAGTGGGCGAGCAGGTGGCCGCCGTGACGGCCGCCGCCATGCAGGGCAAGCTGGAGTTCTCCGACAGCCTGCGCAATCGGGTCGCCCTGCTGGCAGGGGCGCCGGTCACCATCCTCGACGAGGTGGCGGCCCAAATGCCCTGGATGCCGGGCCTGCAACTGATGGTCGATACCCTCAAGCAGGCGGGCTGGAAGGTGGCGATCGCCTCGGGGGGCTTCACCCGCTTCGCCGGCGAGTTGCAGCAGGTGCTGGGGCTGGACGCCATCTTCGCCAACGAGCTGGCGGTTGAGGAGGGGCGACTGACCGGCAAGGTGAGCGGGCGCATAGTGGACGCCAGCGTCAAGGCCGAGGTGCTGCAACAGCTGGCGCAGGAGTACGGCATTGTTGCCGCCCAGACTGTGGCCATCGGCGATGGTGCTAACGATCTCAAGATGATGGCGGTGGCCGCTCTTGGCATTGCCATCCACGCCAAGCCGCTGGTACGGGCCCAGGCGGCCGCCACCCTCAACCATCATGATTTGGAAGGGGTCATCTGTTTGCTCGGTGCCCTTGCCTGTCGCGATCGCCGTTGGGATCGTCACGGATCTTGAGTTACCTGCCCCATGTCATGGAGGACCTGGCATAGTGATGGAACTGTTACAGCAGTCCCTGTTTATTCCCTGTGGTGAGCACCAGCTGCACGTGCGCCACATTCAGCCACGGGTCGCCGTGCATGCTGAGCCGATCCTGATGGTGCATGGTGCCATCGAGAATGGCCGTATCTTCTATACCGAATCGGGCAAGGGGCTTGCTTGTTTCCTGGCGCGCCACGGTTATCAGGTCTATGTGGCCGACCTGCGCGGCCGGGGTCTGAGCACCCCGGCTATTGCCGTACAAGCCGGGCATGGCCAGCACGAGCTGATCACCAAGGATCTGCCGGCCTTGCACCGCTGGATTGCGGCGCGCCATGCCGGCTTCAGGCTGCACTGGATGGCTCACTCCTGGGGGGGCGTCATCATGGCCTCGACCCTGGTGCGTTTGCCTGAGTTGGCCGGGCAGATCGCCAGCCTGGTGTTCTTTGGTACCAAGCGTGGCATCTCGGTGCAGAACCCGGAACGCTGGTTGAAGGTGGATCTCATCTGGAATCGGCTGGCGCCCTGGCTGGCGCAGCGCAGCGGTTTTCTGGCTGCCCGCAGCCTGAAGATGGGGGCCGATGACGAGTCGCTGCGCTACCTGCAGGAGACTATCCCCTGGATCAAGTGTGGCCCCTGGCAGGATCCGCACGACGGCTTTGCCTACGACGAAGCGGCGGCCAGGGTCAACTGGCCGCCGCTCTGGATGATTTCAGCCAAGGCTGACAAGGTATTGGGGCACCCGACCGACGTGCGTCGCTTCAGTGCCGAGATGGGGGCTGTCACACGCCACACCCGGCTTGGCAAGGACTGCGGCAACCGGCTCGATTACGATCACATCAACATGCTGACGGCGCCACAGGCACAAGAGGATCACTTCCCGCAGATCCTCGCGTGGCTGCTCAACCCGCAGACGGCGTGATGGCGAGACCAGGCTGGTTTGCCTGGCCGATATCCGCGCTTGAGCCGGTTCATTGGCATGAGTTGCCGCTCAATTGATGGGTGGGGTGATGCCGAGCCGGAACAGGGTGGCCTGGCTGGTATCGGTTAGTTCACCCACACCCACCACGCTCCACAGCTCCTCCTCCAGCTTCCTGGCCTTGTGGATGGCGAACTTGGCGATGTAATCCAGCTCGTTGGCGATGAAGTTGGTATCGGGTCGGCCGGTGCGAGAAATGCCAACCAGCACCGAATAAAACTCCCCCTGACGCAGTGCCAGCTCGATGAAGCTGCGTTTTTCCGCCATGTCTTGAAAACTGCTGGCCAGCCGGCTGGAGAAGACGGGCAAGCCGGCGGGCGTGCGCAGACTGGCGATGTAGACCTCTTCCTCCTGTGGCTTGTCTTCCCGTTCGATGGCGCGCAGCGGGTTCATGATCAGCTGCTTGAGCAGATCCCCGTGGAACAGGGGATAGAGGTTGTCCTGATCCCCCTTCTCGGCACAGGCCCGCAACAGACGTGACAGGCTGCGATCCTGCGGGGCATGGCCTACCGAGGCCGGCTTGGGTGCGCCCTTCAGTTTGTTGATGTAGACGGGGGTGCTGAAGATATGATGGGTGTAGATGTTGCGCAGCGCCCTGGCCATGCCGCGGTAACGACGCTGCTCCTGCGCTGCCTTGAGTTTGTTCTGGTTGCTCTCGATCAACAGGCTGAAGAATTGGCGACCGATGTGGCGCTCAGGGTCCCCCTCGATACACAGATGCAGCATGGTCCGGGTCAGGTTGATGCTGACCAGTCGGTAGGGGAGGCGTTGCAAATCCATGCTCTTGGAGAGCTCCTGCAGGCGG
>NZ_CAWNYS010000068.1:0-376 GCF_963878295.1 Aeromonas sp. HMWF014
GTATCGAACACCACCATGGGGGTCATGTAGGCCAATCCCATGACCACCACTTGCCACAGGGTGAGGGTTTGCTTCAATCGAGCCGGGCGTGGAGCCATTGGCCTATCTCCTTGAATTCGTTGCAGGTTTCCCGCGCAGCGGGCAGGCGCAGGATCCGTGACAGGGGGGCCTCGGCCTTGGAGGGAGCCAAGCGCTCCTGTCATCATTTTTGGGGCGGCGATGATACCGTATGAGCAGGCCGTCCGCGATGGGCGACCTGCGGTTATCTGACGGTATTTTTCGCACCGTTTGGCAAAACGGTGCCGATCTAGCCTTGGCTGGCGGCGGTGAGAGCCTGTTCCAGCAGACCCAGCCCTTCCTCGATCAAGGCCGAAGA
>NZ_CAWNYS010000068.1:386-3107 GCF_963878295.1 Aeromonas sp. HMWF014
CCGGGTCGGGCCGGCTGGCATTTCGTCCCTTGACCAGCTCCATGGCGACCATGGCGCCGGGGCCGCGGATGTCACCGATGCAGTCGAAGCGTTCCGCCAGCTGGTGCAGGCGGGCCTTGATCTGCTCACCCTGGGTCAGGGCTTGCTGGTTGAGTTGCTCCTCGTCGATCACCTCCAGCACCGCCAGGGCGGCGGCGCAGGCGATGGGCGAACCCGCATAGGTGCCCCCCAGACCCCCCGGCTTGGCGGCATTCATGATAGCCGCCTTGCCCACCACGGCCGAGAGCGGGAAGCCGCCAGCCAGGCTTTTGGCGAGCGTCATGATGTCCGGTTCTATGCCGCTGTATTCGGTGGCAAAGGTCTTGCCGGTGCGACAGAAGCCACTCTGGATCTCGTCGCAGATGAGCACTATGCCGTGCTGATCGCACAGCATGCGCAGGCTCTGCATGAAGCTTGGGGAGGCGGGATAGAAGCCACCCTCACCCTGCACGGGTTCGAGAATGATGGCCGCGACCCGGGCCGGCTCTATATCCGAGCTGAAGCAGAGATCCAGCGCGGCCAGGGCATCGGCCTCGCTCACCCCCAGATAATCGCTCGGGAAGGGCAGGTGATAGACCTCCCCCGGGAAGGGGCCGAAGCCGGTCTTGTAGGGCACCACCTTGCCGGTGAGTGCCATGCCCATCATGGTACGACCGTGAAAGCCCCCCTTGAAGGCGATGGTGCCGCTGCGACCCGTGTGGGCGCGGGCTATCTTGATGGCGTTTTCCACCGCCTCGGCGCCGGTAGAGAGAAACAGGGTGCGTTTGGGGGTAGGCCCGGGCACCAGGGCGTTGAGCTTCTCGGCAAGCTCGATATAGCCGGGGTAGGGGGTGACCTGGAAGCAGGTGTGGCTGAATTTTTCGAGCTGTTCACGCACCGCCGCCACCACTTTCGGGTGGTTGTGGCCGGTGTTGAGCACGGCGATGCCGGAGGCAAAGTCGATGTAGCGGTTGCCCTCCACATCCCACAGCTCGGCATTTTTCGCCCGGTCGATAAACACCGGTAGCAGGGTGCCGACGCCGTTGACCACGGCCGCTTCGCGGCGCGCTTGCCACGCCTTGTTTGATTCTGACTGACTCATCTTTCCTCCCTGAGGGGCCGCAGCCCCCGATATTCCCTGACTGAATGTGTGGCGGGCGACTTGGCGCCCATCGCCGCCGACTGGCCCATTGGCCCAGATCGGCGGCGTGTGGTTTGCTCTGCAGCAGCCCTCTTGCGGGGCACAGTGGGCCACATTTAGCCCCTTGCCGCCTCGGGCGAACTCCTGGTTCTATCTATCAAAACGATGGATTTTGCGGCCAATGCATAGGTGAATGGGATGCTTTGGCCCTCTGCTGCCTTAGCGAATGCCGCCAAAGCAGAGGTATTTGGTTTCGAGGTACTCTTCCAGCCCCTCGGCCGCCCCTTCGCGGCCAAGACCGGACTCCTTGATGCCGCCAAAGGGGGCCAGCTCGGTGGAGATGATCCCCTCGTTGATGCCCACCATGCCGTATTCCAGCTGCTCGGCCACGCGCCATACCCGGGCGATGTCGCGGCCATAGAAGTAGGCGGCCAACCCGTAGGGGGTGTCGTTGGCGATGGCGATAGCCTCAGCTTCTGTTTCAAAACGCACCAGCGGGGCGACCGGGCCGAAGATCTCCTCCTGCAAAATGGGGTTGCTCTTGTCGACCTTGCCCAAAATGGTGGGCTGGTAGAAGAGCGGGCCGGCGGAATGGGCTTCCCCCCCCACCAGTACCTCGGCCCCGGCGGCGGTGGCTTGCTTGACCAGCTCGGCCACCTTGCTGGCGGCGGCGGCGTTGATCAGCGGGCCAATCTGGGTGCCCTCGCTCATGCCATCCCCCACCTTGAAGGCGTGCACGGCGGCGGTGAGCTTCTCGGCGAAGGCCTCGTAGACACCGGCTTGCACCAGGATGCGGTTGGCGCAGACGCAAGTCTGGCACGCGTTGCGGTATTTGGAGGCCAGCGCCCCGGCGATGGCGGCGTCGAGATCCGCATCATCAAATACGATGAAGGGGGCGTTGCCACCCAGCTCCAGCGACAGTTTCTTCATGGTGTCGGCGCACTGGCGCATCAACAGCTTGCCGATGCGGGTGGAGCCGGTGAAGGAGAGTTTGCGCACCCGCTTGTTGTTGCACAGCTCGTTGCCCACGGCGGCCGCCTGATGGGAGGTGACGATGTTGATGACCCCGGCTGGTATGCCCGCTTGCTCCGCCAGTACCGCCAGCGCCAGTGCACACAGCGGTGTCTCGGCGGCAGGCTTGATGACGATGGTGCAACCGGCGGCCAGTGCCGGGCCCGCCTTGCGGGTGATCATGGCGATGGGGAAGTTCCAGGGGGTGATGGCGGCGACCACGCCCACCGGCTGTTTGATGGTGGCCAGACGCCTGTCGTTGGAAAAACCCGGAATGGTGCGGCCGTAGGCGCGCTTGCCCTCTTCCGCAAACCACTGGATGAAGCTGGCGCCATAGGCCACTTCCCCTTTGGCCTCGGCCAGCGGCTTGCCCTGCTCGCAGGTCATGATGCGGGCCAGCTCATCCTGATTGGCCATGATGAGCTCGAACCAGGCATGAAGCCGGTTGCTGCGCTCCTTGGCGGTGAGCGCCGCCCAGGCCGGCTGGGCTGTGTGGGCGGCCTCGATGGCGCGGCGGGTGTCCGCCTCGTCCATGTCGGGCACCTGGGTGA
>NZ_CAWNYS010000068.1:3139-12703 GCF_963878295.1 Aeromonas sp. HMWF014
ACCTCGAAGCTGTGCCCGCCAAGGGCCTCGCACCAGCGGCCATCTATATAGGCAAGGGATTTGATCAAGGAGAGAGCAGGTTGTGATGCTGACATGAGAGGCCTCGAGTGTGGGTCAGGGTGGTCACGTCATCCCGTGTTGCCACCGTATAGAATAATAAGCACGTAACGACCATAAATTGAGCTGAAATGTTTTTCAAGTGTTAAATATATTTGAGTGAATGGGGCTGCACATGCTAAAAATGGAGCCGTCAGGGCGATTTTACCGGTTTTTGTGGTGTCGGGTGTGCAAAATAATGAACGGTGCGTGCTGTGCAGGATAACGAACAGACCAGACCGATTGACCCGTTATTTTAACCGGATGCGCCCATCGAACAGATCGGCCGTACACACGTTTGCAGGCACACAAGGAGGTGGGCGATGCAGCAACCACAAGGAGAGGCAAGGTGGCAGACCATGAGGGATAACCCGCTGATGGGCAAGAGTATGGGGGAGCGCCTCGCCGCCACCCGCCGTCATCTCGGGCTCTCCCAACGGCGAGTCGCCGAGCTGAGCGGGCTGACTCATGGCGCCATCTGCATGATAGAGCAAGACAAGGTGAGCCCGTCGGTGGCCTCGCTTCAAAAGCTGCTTAACGTCTATGAGCTGCCGTTGTCACGCTTCTTCGCCGAGGAGGAGGGACGCACGCCGAGCGTGGTGATCAAGGCCGAGCAGCTGATCGAGCTGGGCAGTCAGGGGGTGTCCATGAAGCTGGTGCACAACGGTAACAACCGTCGCCAGCTCGGCTTTATGCTGGAGACCTATGCCCCCGGCACCGATACCGGTGGTCAGGTCAAGCATCTGGGGGAGGAGGTCGGAACCGTGCTGGAAGGCGCTGTGACCCTGACGGTGGCAGGCCTGGCCTATCAGCTCAGTGCCGGGGATAGCTACGTGATCGACACGGGCGAGCCCCACAGTTTCAGCAATCCGTCGGGGCAGGTCTGCCGCATCGTCAGCGCCCATACCCCGGCTAACTTTTAGCGTTGAGACTATGTCTCGTTTGGGAAAAGAACCGGTAAGGAAACAGGATCATGACCGAGCATGTAAACAGTTACTACGCAGCCAGTGCCAATCCACACGCCCCCTATCCGACACTGACCGAGCAGCTTGAGTGTGATGTCTGCGTCATAGGCGCGGGCTACACCGGCCTCTCCAGCGCGCTGCATCTGGTGGAAAAGGGCTATTCGGTGGTGGTGCTGGAGGCGGCCCGGGTGGGCTTTGGTGCCAGCGGTCGCAACGGTGGCCAGATAGTCAACTCCTACAGCCGCGACATCGACACCATAGAAGCGAACTGCCCGCCGGATCAGGCCAGGCTGCTCGGCTCCATGTTGTTTGAAGGGGGCCAGATCATCCGCGAGCGCATCAAGCGCTACAACATCCAGTGCGACCTGCAGGAGGGTGGGGTCTTTGCCGCCGAGACGGAGCGTCAGCTGCATGATCTCAGGGCCCAGCAGGCTCGTTGGCAGAAGTGGGGCAACGATAAACTGGAGCTGCTAGACAGGGACTGGATCCGCGAGGTGGTAGCAAGCGATCGCTACGTCGGCGGCCTGCTCGACAAGAGCGGCGGCCATATCCACCCCCTCAACCTGGCGCTGGGGGAGGCGGAAGCCATCCGTATGCTGGGGGGCAGGATCTTCGAACAATCCGCCGTCACCAGCATTACCCCGGGCCAGCCCGCTCTGGTCAAGACCGCCAAGGGGGCGGTGAAGGCGCGCTTCGTGGTGGTGGCCGGCAATGCCTATCTCGGTAATCTGGTGCCCGAGCTGGCCAGCAAGAGCATGCCTTGCGGCACTCAGGTGATCGCCACCGAGGTGCTGGGGGAGGAGCGGGCCCGCTCCCTCTTGCCACAAAACTACTGCCTGGAAGATTGCAACTACCTGCTCGACTACTACCGCACCTCTGGCGATCACCGGCTGATCTACGGCGGCGGTGTTGTCTATGGCGCGCGGGATCCGGCGGATATCGAGCGGCTGATCATCCCCAAGATGCTCAAAACCTTCCCGCAGCTGGCGGACGTCAAGGTGGAGTACACCTGGACCGGCAACTTCCTGTTGACCCTGTCGCGCCTGCCGCAGTTTGGCCGCATTGGCCCCAACATCTACTACATGCAGGGTTACAGCGGCCACGGCGTGACTTGTACCCATCTGGCGGGCAAGTTGCTCTCCGAGGTGCTGAGCGGCCAGGCGGAGCGCTTCGATGCCTTCGCCAAGCTGCCGCACTACCCCTTCCCCGGCGGCCGCTTGTTCCGCATTCCTTTCACCGCCGCTGGCGCCGCCTGGTACACCTTGCGCGACCGCTTGGGGGTGTAAGCGCCACCTATTGTGCCGCAAGTTAGTGGTATGGGCAGACGCCAAAAACGACAAGGCCACCGAACGGTGGCCTTGGTTTTTTAACCCTGTTGGCGACAGGTGCCTGACATCCTGGTCAGTGCTTAGAGATAAAAGGCCTCAACGGTGCCTTTCAGGGTGATCAGAATGGGCTGACCGCGACGATCCAGCGCCTTGGGGGAGGGGATTTTTACCCAGCCTTCGCTGATGCAATATTCTTCGACGTTGGTGCGCTCTTTGCCATTGAGTCGAATACCAATCTGGTGTTCGAAACAGGCTGCGACATGGTGCGGACTGCGGGGGTTGCCTGCAAGGCGATCCGGCAGTGCCGGCTTGGTGTTGGTATCGCTCATCAATATGACCTGACATGGATAAAAAGTGCGTCATTGTAGAGAATGCAGTCATGGCATTCAAGGTGGCCATAACGAGTGCAACACCCCCTCTTCCATGCTGGATGCAGGAGTGATGCAGCATATTCATGGACCATGAGGCCGCCATCTTCTGTCACCGCCAAGTCGCAGGCATGCTGGCTTTTGGCTGCTGTTTCATGCTTGCGATCATGCTCAACTGTGTATCACCTGAGCTGTGCTGCGCTTTGTTTTCTGAAGGCACTGGGTGTCACGCCAGCGATGCGAGAAAACTCGCGATTAAAGTTGGATTTAGTCTGAAAGCCTGCATTCATCAATATGTGGGTAATGGTCTCATCTGTGTTGAGCAGTGCCTGTTTCGCATGCTCGATGCGATATTCATTGACCACTCTGGAAATGCTCTTCTGGTGTACCTGATTGACCGCCATCGAGATTTGCTTGGCGGGAATACCCAGCTTGCGTGACAGTGCTGCCAGGGTCAGATCAGGATCAAGATAGCTGGCTTTTTCTCGCATCAATTTATCCAGCCTTGCTACGATCTCGTCGGCGCGATCCTGTGTCAATAATGATTCCGAACTTGGCGCCTTGGGAAGCTCCGATATTTCCGGCTGGGCAATATCTTCGACAGTGGGGGTATTGATGCTCACTATGATGACGGCAATGGCCAGCACGGGCAGCAGCACCAGGTGAGCGAGCGTCAAAATATAAAGGGAATATTTTCCCTGATTAACCGCAAAATCGAGGGAGATAGCCGCATCAATGAGGGCAGAAAATAACAGCATCCAGCCGGCCACCTGCTCTGCCCTTTTCACGCTTTCCCAATGGCTGAATGAGACATGGATAAGGAGCGGCTCTTTGGCGGAGTAGCGAACCAGTGCGATACCATAGAATAGATAAATGGCCGTAATTATCTCATCCAGTGGCAAGGCGAGAAAGGGGTGAGTGAAGAGACTGACCGCCACCAATATCGGTCCCGCAACATGGAGATAAGCGAGCCTGTTGGGGCTTGCATGGGTAAAAATGAGCCAGGCGGCCACCGGGATCAGTGAGGCAAGTAATGGCTGGGCCATGCTGAAAAGTGCCATATCGACTGTCCAGCGCAGCCCAACCAGCCCGGTGGTAGCCGCACAGAGTGCCAAAAACAGGCAAGCCGATTTTGCTTGGCCGGCCAATCGCACATACAGGGTCACCGCCAGCAAGAGCAGCAGCAAAGAGACAACAAAGGGTACGGGAATTGCGAGCATAACCGATCCGGATCCCAGTCATGGTGGTGAAAATATAACGTCACGCCAGCATAACGATTTACAGCCATGTAAAGAAGAAGGTCACGGACAAAGACAGGTTTTAGCTCGTCCTCAAACCGGTTTCAGGACGTCTCTCGCTGCGTTAGCCACCAAGATGGGTGACCCAATAAGGTTGGAGATATCCCGAATGTTTCATTGTTATTTACTTGCGTGGCGCCGCTGCCTTGATTTTCCGGTCACTCCTCCAGAAAGGAGTTTTGGATGTTTATGCTGGTACATCTGCTGGTTACCCTGATGTGTATCGCATTGGATGTGGGCATCAACGGTATGAGCGGCTTGGATGTAGGTTATAGCGTGGTGAGTACCCTCCCCATGGTCGCTATCATGGTCCGCCGGCTGCACGATATTGATCGCTCTGGATGGTGGGGATGGATCTTTTTTGTCCCTGGCGTGGGCCCCTTTGTGTTGATCTATTTGCTTGCCCGGCAAGGTTGTTCAGGTATTCCCCCCATGAGGAAGGCATCATGAAACATCTCCTTTTGTTGTTCATGCTGATATGCCCGGTCGTCTTCGCCGAGGCCGCCAATATCCACCATTTTCCCGAGGGAGCACAGGGGATATTGTCGTTAGAACGTCTGACTCAGGGGAAATTGTTGTGGCTGCAGGGCCGGGTTGGTGAGGGGAGCTATACCCGTGTTGATAGCGAAGGGCGTCACTGTACGATCAAGGTGCCGGTGGTCGTGGGTCGTGTGGCAAATACCGGGCTGGGGATAGAGGCTGTGGGGGGGCTTTCCATTATCGTGATGAATAAAGGGTTAAGCGATGCCCTAATCAAGGGGGAGCGTATTAATAGCAACGAATGGCAGTTTGCTGCGCTGGCAGAGCGTCGCGGCGCAGATGGCTACATAGTAAAAGGCATCGAAGCAGACGAAGGATTCGTGCTCAATTCAAAACGGCGCTGGATTTCCTGGCTATTGGATGAGAAGCCCATGCTGCATTGCCAGTAACCGCGCATTGAACAACACCGCCTGTGGGCGGTGTTTTACTCGGGCCTTATTGGGCCAGGGATTTCAGTTGCTGTTTGTCTGGCGGGTTATTCCAATCGATGGGGCCGTGGGTGAAACGGTACTGCAGGCGGGGCAGGCTGCTCTCCAGCCACTCTTCCCGAAAAAAGGCATGGCCCTGATCCCAGTCAGGATCGTTCGCCCAGCCGGTTTGCAGGAAGTAGAGCCGGGTGCCTTGACCCTCCGGCACGAACCTCAGGCTGACCTGGGTCTTTTGCTGGCGAATGTGGGGCAGGGAGGGCGGAAAATTCCAGCTGAAGCTGAGCAGGTTGTGGGGCATGACGGCCATCACCCGACAGCCTTCGCTGCCACGCTCACCCAGTGGTGCATCGGGTCTGAAATAGATCTCGAACGGACCATTCGGTTCGGGCACCATCAAACATTCCGGCGCCAGGAAGCTGCGCAGGCCGCTTTCGGTTGTCCAGGCGCGCCAAACATCGTCGATATGGGCCGGAACAAAGATGTTACCTTCTATCTGCTTGTTATCCATAAATCAGCGAGCCTCAAGTCATCCATACATGGGACTCGGGCAGTATAGCCTCGCGGGCGATAAAATGAACAGCTGTGTGTCACACCCGTGCCATCCTGCAGCTGTCATGCTGGCCTGGCAATTTGACATGATGTGGCGATCCATCGACAGTGGTGCCAAGTGATCATAGTGACGAGGAAGGTTTGATGATCAGAGTCATTCGAGGGACAGACACTCCCTATTTGGCGCAGTTGTTTCTGAAGGGGCGGCGTCAGACTTTTCACTGGGTCGATCCTTCCCACTTTCGGCTGGAGGATTTCGACGAGCAGACCCGGGGTGAGCAGATATGGGTGGCCGAACAGGGTGGTACTCCCTGCGGGTTTGTCTCCATCTGGGGGGATGAGAGCTTCGTGCATCATCTCTATGTGTCTGCCGACTGGCACGGTCAGGGGGTGGGACGAGCCCTGCTTGCCCAGGGATTGGCGGCGTTCCAGAAACCGGCCTCGCTCAAGGTGGCGACCCATAATACTGCTGCCCTGGCCTTCTATCATCGCCTTGGCTGGCAGAACACGGAGGAGACTGGGCACTGCGATATCACAGGCCCCAGGCGCCGACTGTGCCTCGAATAGTACTCATTAGCGTCAAGTAAATAGAAGGATGACAAACGTCAGGGGCCATGGGCCCCTGACGATAATATATAGTGTCAATCGTTTACCTTGAGTCTCATGTAGGTGGTCTGGGTTTTAACAGCCATGGCCAATTGTCAAAATAGCTGACACGTGAGATGAGAAATATACCGGGGCGGTCCATGCCTATTTACCTGACCGGTATGGGGGAGTGGTGTCGAGCGTGATCAGCTGGCCTTGCGCAATGACCGATGAGTGAATACAGTTGCTCACATATTCAGCCAATAGTTTTTGTGAAGAAAGTGACAGCAACTATAAAATCATTATGTTGTTATCAGACAGGCATGCTATTCTCAAACTGTGTTATCCTTGTGACAAACAAAAAATAATTCTGTGAGGAAGTAATGAACGAGTTTCTGAAAGTTCTGCTGAACATTCGCAGCCTGCGTGCTGCCATCCGTGAATTGCCGTTTGAACAGCTGCAAGAAGCGAAAGAAAAGTTTGAGCTGGTATATAACGAGCGTGCCGAGTCCGTTGAACAGGAGCGTGCTGAGCAGGAAGAGCGTCAGCGCAAGCTGAGCGAGTTTACTGAAATGCTGCAGCAAGCCGGTATCGACCCGCGTGAGCTGATTAACAGCGCAGCAGCACCTGCTGCCGCTGCTGGCGCGACCAAGAGCAAGCGTGCTCCGCGTCCTGCCAAGTACAAGTACCAGGAAGATGGCCAGGATAAGACCTGGACTGGTCAGGGCCGTATGCCGAAAGCCATTGCAGAGCAAGTTGCGCTGGGCAAGGATCTGAATGATTTCCTGATCTGATCCATTGGATCTGTCCTGAATGATGCCGCCCGCGAGGCGGCATTATTATTTGTGCTCACCGACACTCTCTCCTGTCAATTCCCGACTCATTTTGTTCTGCCCCTTTTGTCGTCGTGTGATGCATCATCTCAGTCCGTACATTTGTCTCCTTTATTGGTCGATTAATTGCGATCCGTCCGCATCTGGGTGGTCAGGTTGCGCTCGATTTTATTGCAGACCGCTTGTCGACCACTTGCGAGAGACAATCTGCCGGACTCATATAGCCTGGTACATATTCCTCTCTGCCATTCCTCAGAAAATTAGGGGGCATTAAGCTGTCCGCAAACAAGCTTCGCTTCTTTTTTACTCATTGGCGTTGTTGGCGCCATTAAACGACCTGCTTTTCAGTTTTACCTGACGCAGCATTAAGCGGAGGTCGGGATACAGGTTGTTTACCATGGCAGGGGATATTTGCTCTATCCCTGCGGATCCGTATATCCATGATTTTCAACCTGAATGGGTCACCCGGGTCGTGCTGGCGTGGCGAGGAGGGCGGTATGACAGGGGGGGAAAGAGAGGGGCAGTCAGGCTCCCGCAGGGGGAGCCTTCCCGGGTTCAACTGGCCAGCAGGGCATTCCAGATCGCCTTGCTAGGCTGTGCATTGTTGGCGCTGTGCTGACGGCGGGCCTCGACGGCATCGGCTAGCATGGCGAGCAGGGTCTGGGTATCGTTCCAGCACAGGCAGGCGTCGGTTACCGACTGGCCGTAGGCGAGCTCGTTCAATGGCGCGGGCTTCTGGCTGCCCCCTTGCAGGAAGCTCTCGACCATGACGGCAGCAATGGCGTCGCTGCCTTCTCCCAGTTGACGGCAGAGTTCCCCCGCTACCCGGATCTGGTTTTTGTGCAGCTTCTGGCTGTTGCCGTGGCTGCAATCCACCATCAGGCGATGGCTGAGTCCCTGCCGCATCAGCCGCTCGGCGGCATCCTCTACGTCGCTCTGGTGGTAATTGGGGCGGGTGCCGCCACGCAATATGATGTGGCCGGCCGGATTGCCCTCGCTCTTGATCACCACAATGCCGCCCTGACTGCCCGGTGCGGTGAACAGGTGGGAGGCTTCACTGGCCTGGATGGCATCGATAGCGACCCGGATATTGCCGTCCGTGCCGTTCTTGAAGCCGACGGGGCAGGGCAGGGCCGAGGCCAGCTGCCGGTGCACCTGGGACTCAGTGGTACGGGCACCTATCGCCCCCCAGCTGATGAGGTCGGCCAGATAGAGGAAGCTGGTGGTATCGAGAAACTCGGTAGCGGTGGCCAGCCCCAGCCGGTTGATGTCGAGCAGCAGTTGGCGTGCCAGCCGCAGGCCATGGCCTATATCGTTGCTGCCATCCAGATGGGGATCGAATACCAGCCCCTTCCAGCCGACCGTGGTGCGGGGCTTCTCGAAGTAGGTGCGCATCACTATCTGCAACCTGTCTTGATAGACGTCGGCAAGCCGCGCCAGCCGCTGGGCGTAATCGAGGGCGGCGAGCGGATCATGAATGGAGCAGGGACCTATCACCACCAGCAGGCGATCATCCTCTCCCGTCAGGATCTGGCGAACCTGCTGGCGATGGTGCGCGATCTGCGCTGTGGTTGGGGCGGGACAGGGATGAAGTGCCAACAGATCGGCAGGAGTGGGGAGAGCCTCTACCGCGAAGGCGCGCATTACCGAGTTCAAAACTGCCATCTGGATTACCTTGCTGTGCTAACGGGAGTGAATGACGTGCGCACCACACCGACCCCTGAGGTCATGGCGAGGGAGCTGCAATGGGGCATCATCACTGCTGTTTTGTTGAGAGTAATTATCATTATCTTGTTGTCTGCATCAAATGCAAGCACAACCGAGCGGATCACCAGAATGGGGGGAGAGGGGGAAAACCGGAGGCATGCAGATAGCCATCAAGCCCATGACCGGCAGGCCATGAGCTTGATAATAGGAGGGAAAATGCGGGGGGATCAGCTGTCCATCACGTCGTGACGGTCATGGTGATAGGCCTCTTCATCCTTGCCTTGACGCCAGTAGGGCACGGCGTAGACGCGCGTGCGATCCACCTCCAGGGTACGCCTGACGTGACGTCGCAAGGGCACCACCAGTCCCTCTTCGCCGCCAAACCAGAAGTAGCTCACCTGCTCGTGCATCGGCAGGGCGGTGAAATACGCCACCAGCGGCTCTGTCTGTTCGGGGGGGCCGATAAACCAGCGCAGGCTGACGCCAGTCGGCAGCGGCAGATCCTGCACATCTTCCTGATAGGGCACCAGCAGGGCGATATGACCCTGAGCGTCGGCGGGCATCACCTCCGCCATGGCGCTGATGGCAGGCAGGGAGGTCAGATCCCCCGCCATGTAGTAGTGCCGGGCGGGTTGCAGCATGGGCGCCGGGCCGCCCGGGCCCGAGATGGCCAGCAGATCGCCGGGTTGGGCCTCAAGGGCAAAGCGGCTGGCGGGGCCGGCCTCGCCGTGCAATGCGAAGTCGATGTCCAGCTCCTGCTCCTCGCGGCGAAAGGCCCGTATGGTGAAGGTGCGGATGATGGGGCGCTGGCTCGGGTCTTTCCAGCGCGGCCCTTGCGGGGTGGGCGTGGGCAGCACGGCATGGGCC
>NZ_CAWNYS010000069.1:0-5752 GCF_963878295.1 Aeromonas sp. HMWF014
CGTCCAGGACGATCTGGGCCCATGATAACGCGACTCCGCTGATTTTGGGATGGGGTTCCAATCGTTACTTCAAGTTAATTGCGAAATAAACACCGGCTCTCGCCTCGATCCGTAAATCAGTGTTGACTTTGATCCATTTTCTCATAAAGATAGAAAGACGTTTAGACGTCCAAACATCCGTTTTGACGTAGAGGAATGGGTTGCGGGACAGGGAGAGAGCAGATGGGATTTCACAGTGCACGTCAGGTTGAGGCACTCAACCAGAGTTTGGCCGATTTAAGCGGTGACATCGGGGTTAGTTTTGAGTTTTTTCCACCCAACAGTGAAGGGATGGAAAACACCCTTTGGCAATCCATCGAACGGCTGAAAGTGCTGGAACCCAAGTTCGTCTCCGTGACCTATGGCGCCAACTCCGGTACCCGGGATCGCACCCACAAGGTGATCAAGGATATCAAGGAGCGTACCGGCTTGATCGCGGCTCCCCACCTGACCTGTATCGATGCCAGTCGTGATGAGCTGCGCACCATAGCCCGCGATTACTGGAACAGCGGCATTCGCCATATCGTGGCCCTGCGCGGCGACTTGCCGCAGGGGCTGGACAAGCCGGACATGTATGCCACCGATCTGGTTGCCCTGCTCAAGTCAGAAGCTGATTTCGATATTTCGGTGGCCGCCTATCCAGAGGGGCATCCCGAGGCCAGGAGTGCGCAGTCCGATCTGCTCAACCTCAAGCGCAAGATTGATGCCGGTGCCAACCGCGCCATCACCCAGTTTTTCTTTGATGTGGAGACCTACCTGCGCTTTCGGGATCGCTGTGCCGCCATCGGCATAGATGCTGAAATTGTGCCTGGGATACTGCCTGTCTCCAACTACCAGACCCTGGCCAAGTTCGCCGGTTTTACCAATGTGAAGATCCCGCGCTGGATGCATCAGCGTTTCGAGGGGCTGGACAACGATCAGATGACCCGCAACCTGGTGGGCGCCAGCATCGCCATCGATCAGGTGCGCGTGCTGAGCCAGGAGGGGGTGAAAGATTTCCACTTTTATACCCTGAACCGTTCCGAGCTGACCTACGCCATCTGCCATACCTTGGGAGTCAGACCGAAGGACCCGGCCTGATATCGGTTGCCACAGGCACAAAAAAAAGCCAATGAGTTGCTCATTGGCTTTTTTGTCATAGTGGCGTATTAAGGCTTGGTTGGGGCTATCTCTTTCGGTTCGAGATCGATGACCGCATTGCCGGCAGAACCCGGATACTGATGATAGCTCTGGTCCTGCTCCAGGGTGTAGAAGGTATCCAGATAGTCATCGTTGTTGGTCATCCAGGAGTCGGGCAGCGCCTTGACGATACGGCCGCCGAGATCCAGGAAGGGCAGGGCCTCCGGCACGCCGCCAGCGGTAAAGGCGAGCTTGAGGGCATCAATGAACAAGGCACTCAGTTCCTTGTAGTTGACGTTGTCGTCCTGCTCCATCATGACGATGTCGACGGCACCCCAGCGGTAGCGATCCCAGTACACCAGGATCTGGTTGGGGGTGTATTCGGTGTTGTCATAGTCGAGGTAGGGCATATCGACGATGTCGACTACGGGCTCAGCCCGGCTGGGATTGACCCCGGCGACCACCGCATAGACTTCGGCCGCGCCGAGCAGCCAGGGCTCTTTATCATCCTTCAGACTTATCTTCTTCAGGATGCTGGTCTTGAGCGGTGCCGTGCTGGCGGTGGTCGCCGGGGCAGCCTGCAGATCGGCTGCGGCCAGCGCTTTGCGCATCACCTTCAGGCCGGCATTCTTGGCCTTGATAGGGTCTGCTTCCACCACCAGGACAGGTCGTGCCGGTGCCTTGTCCACATCCAGATAGACGGGGTTGCCGGCGCTGTCGAAAGCCTCGATCGCGCTCCAGCTCTTCTCATCTCCGCTTGGCACATAGGCAACCAGAGGTTCGACCCCTTGTTGCAGTGCTGCGGCCTGCTCCGGGTTGGCCAGTCGCAGTTGCATCAATTGCTTGACCTCGCCATCCAGCCCTTGCCGGCTGATGGCGGCCTGGTTGGCATCGCTTGCCTGCCGCTGCAGCTGTGGACTAGCTTTTTGCAGCAGGTTGGGCAGTGGACTCTGGTACTCCTGATTGCTCAGCAGTGGCAGCAGATTTTTCTGCTGCAGCGCGAGCTGGCGTGCCAGCTCCCGATCCGAGTCGGCAGCATGGGCGGTGGTGACGCCCAGCAGTGCCAGTAACAAAATGACAGCCTGATTCCTCATTTTTTATTCTCCAGTTTATGAGTCTGACAGAGGCACACATCGGGGAAGAAGAAGTGCCTCGGCACTACTTAATGGCAATTTGTTTAAGCTGTGAACCAGTTTCTCTGAATTATGTGCTGTGTCTCACTGGAGGCTCCCCAGATGGTCAGGTCAGCTTCTTCGTTGATTGACTTGATGCAGGATGACACCGACGAGCACCCCCCAACAGGCTGCGCCGACACCCAGCAGGCTGATCCCGGAGGCCGTGATGATGAAGGTGAGCAGGGCGGCTTCTCGCGCTTCGTCTTGCTGCAATGCGGTGTGCAGGCTGCTGCCTATGGTGCCGAGCAGGGCCAACCCGGCCACGCAAGTGACCAGTGTCGCAGGGAAGGCGGTGAACAGAGCGGCCACGCTTGCCCCGAAGCAACCAGTCAATAGATAGAAGCTGCCAGCCCAGACGGCGGCCGGCCAGCGACGGCTGGCATCGGGATCCACGTCCTTGCCCATGCAGATGGCGGCCGTGATAGCGGCCAGGTTGAAGGCATAGCCACCGCAGGGGGCGAGCAACAGGCCGATCAGTCCGGTCCAGCCGATCAGGGAGGAGGTGGCCGGTTGATAACCGTGGGCTCGCAGTATGGTGATTCCCGGCATGTTCTGGGAGGTCATGGTGACGATGAACAGTGGCAGGGCTATGCCGAACAGGGCATCGAGGGAGAAGCTTGGCCAGGTCCAGACCGGACTGGTTAGCTGCCAATGCAGGGTTTCGAGTTGCAGGTCCCCCCTCAGGGCACAGATCACTATCCCCATCGTCAGCACCGGCACCATGGTGTAGCGGGGCCAGATATGACGGCCCAGCAGGAAGGCCAGCAGCAGTGTGCCAAGCAGCAAGGGATCTTGTGGCGCGACCTTGAACAGATCCAGCCCGAATCTGAGCAATACGCCGGCCAGCATGGCGGCGGCCAGCGGAGCCGGGATATGCCGCATCAGTCGATCGAACCAGCCGCTGATGCCGCACAAAGTGATCAGCAGGGAAGAGATAACGAAGGTGCCAATGGCCTCAGCCAGGGTGACGTTGCCCAGGCTGGTGATCAGCAGGGCGGCCCCCGGGGTCGACCAGGCGGTCAGCACGGGTATGCGGTAATAGAGGGAGAGGCCGATGGAGCTCACTCCCATGCCGATACCCAGTGTCCATAGCCAGGAGGCAAGCTGGGCGGCATCGGCACCCGCTGCCGTGGCAGCCTGAATAATCAGAATGACGGAGCTGGTGTAGCCGACCATCACGGCGATGAAACCTGCTACCAGGTGGGGAAGGG
Source organism: Aeromonas sp. HMWF014 (assembly GCF_963878295.1). Taxonomy (NCBI): domain Bacteria; kingdom Pseudomonadati; phylum Pseudomonadota; class Gammaproteobacteria; order Aeromonadales; family Aeromonadaceae; genus Aeromonas; species Aeromonas sp. HMWF014. The sequence goes on from NZ_CAWNYS010000069.1 coordinate 3,545, forward strand.
CGAAGGGCATAGTGACGTCCTTGTCGGATTGTGACGGCTGTGCGTTATTACGTACAATGTGTATCCTGACTATATCGACGTGCGCTATAGCGCACAATGCGGTTCATGCAAGCGCAATGAAGAGGCAGTCATGCAAGAGATGAATCAGCATCTGGCCCAACGTCTGAAGGGATTACGCAGCGAACTGGGCTGGAGCCTGGATGTGGCGGCGCGTGAGACGGGGGTGAGCAAGGCCATGCTGGGGCAGATTGAGCGGGGTGAGTCCAGTCCCACTGTGGCTACCTTGTGGAAGATCGCCACCGGCTTTCGGGTCTCCTTCTCCAGTTTCATCGAGCCCACCCCAGCTGCGCAGGGAGAGGTGCTCTATCGTACCGCCGATGCCATTCGTCAGCAGCCGGCGGGAGAGGGCATGCAGGTCGCCCCCTTATTTCCTTACGAGAAGCGGTTTGGCTTTGAATTGTTTGAGCTGACGCTGTTGCCCGGATATCAGCGCGAATCCGAGTCTCACGAACCCGGTGTGACCGAGCATGTCATCGTCATCAGTGGTCTGATGGAGGTGCTGGTGGAAGGGGCGTGGCGTTCACTGACGCAGGGGGAAGCGGTGCGCTTTGCTGCTGACCACCCCCATGGTTATCGCAATCTGGGGATTGCCCCTGCGATTTTTCACAACCTGATCCACTATCCGGCGGTCAGGCCCTGAGTATCAGATCGGATGATCAGCCCGGACGGCCATCCGCCCTGGGACTGCTCAGTATAGGGGCATAAATCCAGACAAACAGGCCATAGGCGCTGACCCAGGCCAGGCCACTTAGATTCCAGCCGTGCAGGGTATAGGCAGGCCAGAGTAGCGGGAGCACAACCCGGATAACGGCTGCCGCTATGACCAGCGCGAATGCGCAGCGCATCCAGCGCCCAACTTGCAAGGCCCGGCCGCTATGGCCGAGGGAGACGCGCGTCATCATCCCCAGGATCATGGTGCCCATGCAACCTGCGCTGAGCAGGTGGCTGGCCGTCGACAAGGTGATGGTCAGTCCTGCGGCCTGCGCCCCGAGAGCGAGCAGACCGAGTGGAATAAACAGATAGGCAAGATGGAGTGACCACAGCAGTGGATGCGAGAAGGTTGATGGCAGATGCCAACGCTGTTGTCGCCACAGATGCAGGCCCGCCGCCACTATATATAAGGGCACTATATAAGTGCTGGTGGCCCATTGGGTGGGGAGCAGCAGCCAGGCCAGCAAGATAAGCCACAGCGATGCGAGCGCTGTGCGCTCCAGCCATGGCAGGGGGGCCGCTTTCTCCTGGCCGGTGCCTCGGGCTGTGAAGAAGGGGATGACCCGTCCTCCCATCACGGCAATCAGGGTCGTGAACAGCAGCACTGTCGTGATCAGCAGACGCTCTATGGTGATCCACTCCTCATGCCACAACCAGCTGGCGCCATTGAGCAAAGTCAGCACCACAAGCAGGGGAACAAAGAATAGGTTGCGCCATTGGCGGGTCACTATGATGGGCTTGGCCAAGAACCAGGAGCAGAGCGGTAGCCACATCAGATCCATCATCATCAGAGCAGGGTTCCCTTCTCCCAGCCAGGGCAACAAGCACCTAGGTATGGCCCACAGGCCCACGACCAGTGCCAATGGCCAGCCCCGAACACCGGGATGTGCTGTCCAGTTTTGTACGGCGGTCAGCAGGAAGCCCGCCACTATGGCGGCGCCGAAACCAAACAGCATTTCGTGAGCATGCCACCAGATTGGGTTGCCGACCCCTGGCAACAGGATCCAGCCATTGAGTTGTGCCAGCCAGCCCAGCATGGCCACGGCAGAAAAGAGGGCCCCGAGTAGGAAGAAAGGTCGGAACCCCAAGCGCAACAGAGGGGCTATCTGTTCTTCTGTGCGGCTATCCAGAATCTGATGCATGGCGAGACCTTAATTAAACATTTCAAAAGCTAATTATAAAGGTGCTTTTAAAATGTTCAATTTAAATCCAGTCAAAGCCTGAGTTGATGGCGTAATGAGCAAAAAAACACGAGATTGCTGTATATCTGAGCGAACGAACAATTGTGATGAAAAAGCCCTTGTCATCCCGGCGTGGCTCCCTATAATGCGCCCCTACCAGCACGGCGGAACACGCCGGACTGATGAGCCAGCTTCCTTGTGAAGCAGGCGCCGAAAGAAAAGCGAAAACAACCGCTTGACTTTCGAAGTGAGGAGC
>NZ_CAWNYS010000070.1:0-2835 GCF_963878295.1 Aeromonas sp. HMWF014
TCCCTATCAGGTGATGACCCACAAATACATATTGCCGCTGGTGGAGATCAGCGACTGCGTGCCGCTGCTGGTGCCGACCTGCTGTGGCACAGAGGATCTGGAGCAGTATCTGGATCTGGCGAATGGCGTCTATCTGAGTGGCGCCGGTTCCAACATAGATCCCGCCCTCTACGGCCAGGAGAACCTGACCCCGGAGAAACAGCAGGACAGAGACAGGGATCTGTTCGACATCCCGCTGGTGCGCGCTGCCCTCGATCGCGGCCTGCCGATCCTGGGGATCTGCCGCGGCATGCAAGAGCTCAACGTGGCCCTTGGCGGCGACATTCATCAGCAGGTCTACAAGGAGCCGGGTTATGACGATCACAGGGAAGATTCGGACGATCCGGTCGACGAACAGTACGGAGAGAGTCATCAGGTCAAGCTGGTACCCGGCAGCTGGTTTGCCGCACTGATGGGGCAGCCGTCGATCCCGGTCAATTCACTGCATGGGCAGGGGATCAAGACTCTGGCCAAGGGGCTTGAGCCGCTGGCCCACGCCGAGGATGGGTTGATCGAGGCGCTCCATGCCCCCACCCTCGCCTCCTTCCTGCTGGCGGTGCAGTGGCACCCGGAGTGGAAGGCGAGTGAGAATCCCCACTCCATCAAGATTTTCGAGGCCTTCGGCGAGGCCTGCAGGGCCCACGCCAATGGCTGACTAGTCGCCAAACCCTCGCGCCTTGAGCTTGGGCAACCCACCCCGCTCGGGGCGCAGGGTGCGGCATATCTCCATTCCCTTGAGCCCACGCTGGATGTGATCCGGCGTGTGGCCGAACACCATGCCGTTGCTGCGATAGAGAGCGTTGGCATCCAGCTCGAACAACTCGCCCCCGATGAGCAGCTGCTCGCGGCCATTGATCGTCTTGCCCCGCTTGAGCGGCAGCGTCATGTCGGTCAGCACCTCACCGGTGGCACAGCCCTCGCGCCAGCGGGCCTCGTCGGAGAAGGGGGTAATGGCGATCTCGCGCCAGGAGCCATCGCGAAACTCGACCCGATACTTGTCGGCCAGCTGATCGCAGCCCACCAGCAACCAGGCTCCCGCGATCCAGACCATCTTGTTCAACTTGCGCACACTCGCCACTCCCTTGTCACATGGGCGCCAAGCATAAATAAATTGCCCTCACCCCGCACCCATTTACCGGTTTGAAAGCAACTATGCTGGAAATAACCAATGATAAGGGGCTGTTATGTTGAGTGATCACCTCATTGCGCTACCTACCCTGCTGTGGATTGGTGAGCACCCGTTCTGGACCCTGCTGACCCTGCTTTTACTCGTGACCCATGTTTGGCGCTCCCCTGGCCGGCGGAGGGAACTGATCTCCGAGCTCAGCTTTGTCATGCTGAGCATTGGCACTATCCTGTTGATCCAGTTCGAGGGCGGCTGGTTTCGCCTGCCCCTGCCCCACCACTGGCTGGTGGAGATCTCCAGCCTGCTGGCCGGCCTGGTGCTGGTGAAGGTGTGGGGGATACTGCTGTTCCAGTTTCTGCTACCCCTGTGCCAGATCCGTATCCCGCGCATCATAGCCGACATCGTCATCACGGTCGGCTATATCGGCTGGTGCCTGTTCCGACTCTACGCCTCCGGCATGGCGCTCGGCGAGATAGTCACCACCTCGGCCATCATCACGGCTGTCATCGCCTTCTCCATGCAGGACACCCTGGGCAATCTGCTGGCCGGTGTCTCCATCCAGCTCGATAACTCCATCGCCATCGGCGACTGGCTGCAGGTCGACACCACCCAGGGCCGGGTGGTAGAAATCAACTGGCGTGCCACCACCATAGAGACCCGCAACTGGGAGACAGTGGTGATCCCCAACAGCCACCTGCTCAAGCAGCGCTTCACCGTGCTGGGACGGCGGCAAAGCGCCCCCCTGCAGTGGCGGCGCTGGGTCTGGTTCGACATCACCCTGGACACGCTGCCAACCCAGATCATATCGCTGGTGGAGCACTCCCTGCGGGAGACCCGCATCCGCCACGTCTCTGCCAGTCCGAGGCCCGACTGCCTGCTCATGAATGTGGAGAACGGCGTCGCCCGCTATGCAGTGCGCTACTGGCTCACCGATCTGGCGGTGGACGATCCTACCGACTCGGCGGTGCGCACCCTGATCGATGCCGCCCTGCGCCGCAACGATCGCCGCCTCACGCCGCCCATCTTCAACATCTTCATGACCACGGATCAGGATCACAAGGAGCAGCGCCACAAGCGCCATACCGCCGAGCGCACGGCCACCCTGCGCCGCCTGCCACTGTTCGACATGCTGCAGGAGGAAGAGCTGCTGCAACTGGCGGATCAGGTCAAGTTCGCTCCCTTCGTCAACGGCGATCGCATGCTCACCCAGGGCGAGATCTCGGGCTGGCTGTTCGTGCTGGTGAAGGGGGATGCGGAGATGCTGGTCGAGGTGGAAGGGCGTGAGCTGCGGCTCGGCACCCTCAGCGCCGGCGACTTCTTCGGCGAGCTGAGCCTGCTCACCGGTGAACCCAGCCCGTTCACGGTGCGGGCGCTCGGCACCGTCGAGACCTATCGCATCAATCAGGCCATGTTCCAGGAGCTGGTCATGCAGCGCGAGTCGCTGGTCGAACCGCTCTACCGGGTGCTGAGCGCCAGACAGCAGGAGCAGCAAGCCCTGCTGGCACGGGAGGCGGAATCCCTGAGGCAGGTAGCACCGCCGCGAGATCTGCTGGATAAACTGAAGGCGCTGTTTGGCGGCCGATGACGTAGCATGAGGCCTGAACTTTAGACAAGAGAGCGACTCCATGCTGCTGACCGCACTGGCCCTGAGTGCCACCCTGCAATTTGAC
>NZ_CAWNYS010000070.1:2845-4763 GCF_963878295.1 Aeromonas sp. HMWF014
GAGACCCGCCAGCAACTGTTGACCACACCAGAGGGCTGGCAGGGGCTTAGCCGGGATCAGGAAGGAAAACCGAGTCAGGTACTGAGCCACCGGCTGGCAAACCTGGCGCTGTTTGATGGTGAACCGGGTGAACAGGTTCAGCTCAAACCGGACAATGGTGACAACGACGAGCCCCACTACTGGAGCCTGCTCGGCAACAACCTGCGCCCCCTCTATCTGGTCTGCCACTATCAGGATACCGCCCTCACCCTGCAGCAGGCGCTGCCCCTCGGCATCAGCTACTGCCGGGTCAATCAGGGCGACCCTTACGATCTGCGCGGGCTGATCTGCCGCAAATAACGGCCGTGAAGAGCGATCAGCCATCGCCGTCAGAGCAGCAACTCGGCCAGCTCGCCGAGTGCATTGAGCTCCACATCCGGCAGCAGTTGCAACCCCAACCCGGGCTGCTGGCGATCGTTGAGCCAGGCAGCCCGAAAACCGTGCAAGCGGGCACCCAGCACATCCGTCTCCGGGTGATCCCCCACATGCAGGATCTGGCCGGGTGCCAGCGTGAGGGCCCTCTGCGCCTGCACAAACATGTCCGATGCCGGTTTCATTCTGGTGCCCGCGCCCGCTTTGCAGACCAGGGTGAAGTAATCACCCAGCCCCGCTTGCACCAGGTCCAGGTTGCCGTTGGTGATCGCCACCAGCGGATAGCGCCCGGCCAATCGCGCCAGCAAGTCGTGGGTCGCGGTGCTCACCGCTATCTTGGATCGCTCGGCGAGAAAGGCGGCGAATACCTGCCCGGCCTCCCGGCTGGCGGTGGCGGCCGCCATGCCACCCTGCACCATGGCCTCATGAATGGTGCGCTGACGCGCCAGACTGACATCCTGGCGCAACTCGGGATGGGCAAGCAGCATGGCGCGCTTGAGTGCCAGCCAGTGCGGCTTGTCCAGCATGGCGGTCGCCAGATATTCGCTGCGCAAATGGGCCAGCATCCACTGCTCGGCCCGTTCAATGGCGGGGCCGTTGTCGTAGAGGGTGTCATCGAGGTCGAACGAGATGGCGGCCACCGGCTGCCAGCGGCGATAAAAATGCATTCATGCTCCTTCACGGCGGGGTAACCAGACCCCGTTATTCATCTTCCGGCGTGGCAGGATCCCGCTTTGCTCTGGGATGGGCGTTGTCGTACACCTTGGCCAAATGCTGAAAGTCGAGATGGGTATAGATCTGGGTGGTGGAGAGATCCGCGTGCCCCAGCAGCTCCTGCACGGCCCGCAGATCGCCGGACGACTCCAGCATGTGGGTGGCGAAGCTGTGGCGCAGCTTGTGAGGGTGAATGTGGGCATTGAGCGCCTGCTTGTTGCCCCAGCCATCGAGCCGCTCCTGCACCGAGCGGGCCGACAGTCGCCGCTTGCGCTGCGAGACAAACAAGGCTTCGGCCTCGTCCCCTGCCAGCAGGGGGCGCACCTTGAGCCACTTGTGCAACCACTCCACCGCCATCCGCCCCATGGGCAGCACCCGCTCCCGCGCGCCCTTACCGGTCACCTTGAGCTGACGATCATCGAGCTTGATGTCCGTCAGATTGAGCCCCACCAGCTCCGCGAGGCGCAGGCCGGAAGAGTACATCAGCTCCATGATGGCCCGATCCCGTACCGCCAGCGGATCCTGCTCGTCGGTGATGTTGAGCAACTGATACATCTCATCCACATCGAGGTTTTTCGGCAGCGGTCGCCCCTGCTTGGGAGTCACTATGCCGCGGGCCGGGTTGGCGGTGAGCCGTCCCTGGCGCACCTGCCAATCACAGAAACTGCGCAAGGCGGAGAGCTTGGTGGCGAGGGAGCTGGGCACCAGTCCTGCCTTGTGCATCCGGGTCACCAGATTGCGCACCTGGCTCGCCTCTAGCCGGGCCCAGTCGTTCAGGCCAAGCCTGACCAGC
>NZ_CAWNYS010000071.1:0-1809 GCF_963878295.1 Aeromonas sp. HMWF014
ATATTCTTATTAAAATCCATTATATATGCCTAACCTGCATTCAGCTTGTAAAGATCAGAGGCTCGACCAGCCTTGGAAAACTGCAGTAACTCTTGTTCTGTCAGATGCTTCGCGTTTTCTACCCAGTCGTGGATGGATTGAAACTGCAGCAATGCTTGTTGCTGTTCCACATTCAATGTAGCTCCAAGTTTATTATGCTTAAACACACCATCAAGCACCCTTAGGTAATGAACCGTCAGCTTGTCTGCCGCAAGCATGTCGCCCTGCTCCAGCAGAGCCAACAGCTGGTTACCATGCACAATCAACTCGGATAACAGGATATTGCTCATTCCGGCCGGCCCACTTTTTGCTGGGCTAACGCCTTGTCTCGCTCTTCAAGTGGAATCGCATCCCACCCGCTTTTTACGGTCAACATCAGAGCCATCACCTCATCCACGATGGCGATATCCATGTCACGGCTAGCATCCATCATCCGAACCTTCATATAGTCATAGAGCGCAAAGAGATCCTCTGGCACCTTGCCATAGGAAAGGTCCAGCGAGTCTTGCAATCCGTTGATGATGGCCATGGTTTTCGAAATAGATTGGGACTTGCTCTCAAAATCACGACGCTCAATCGCACCACGAGCCTGGGCTAGACGTTCTAGACACCCCTGCATCAGCAGCTGGATGACGCGATAAGGGTCTGCGACTGCCAGCTCGGATTGCAGACTCTGAGTGGTATAGGCTTTGATATTTTTCCGATACATATGAAACACCGATCCTGACTACAAATTAGCTGCTCTTGGTGTTGAGCAGATTCAAATATGAGGCCGACCTGTTCATCTTGGCAAGCATGCTATCCAGACTCCCGTAGCGGGCACGCAGGGTCTCTTCATACTTGGTCAGCTGGGCTGCTACATCCGACTGCTTGCGATTGACATCTCGCAGATCCGAATTGAGGCTCTCTTCACGTTTGGCAAGCAATCCGCCAGTTTTTGAGTAACTTTCAAGCTGCCCGGCCAACTTGCCTGCCACACCATCCTTGCCACCAAACACGGCAACAACCTGGTCGAAGTTCTTGTCGATAGCCTCATCAAATTTTTCACTATCGAGGGAGAGTACTCCCTTGTTGTCCATCTTGACACCCAACTGGAAGATGGTTGAAAAAGTGGAGGCGTTTTTGGAAGGCTCTGTGATCGCACCGCTCATCATGTTGGCCACGGCGCGAGTCGTGGCATCACCGGCCAAGGCACCGCCATCATTCTGGCTGACCCCTGCCACCATCGAGTTGCGCTTGCCAAGGTCGCTACTCTTCTTCACCAAGGCGTTATAGCCATCAATGAAGCTTTTGACCATGTCCTTGATCCCGCCCTTGTCGGTGGTCACGTCAACCTTGTTCGACTTATAGGTGGTAGTGGTCCCCTCCGTGGTACTGTCCGATTCCCTCAATACAGTGAGCTTGAGCCCGGCAATGGTGCCATCAAATGTGTTGGTCGCACTGGTCAGCTCGCTGCCATCCACCTTGATCAGAGCGTCTTGAGCGTCTTGTGTTTTAGTCAGTTTGGAGACAAGGTTGTCGGTCAGCTCAGTGGTATTGCCAGTAATCTGCAGATCCTTCCCAGCACCACTGATACCAGAATCGATGACAAGTTTGGACTTGCCATCGGACGTGTTCATGATATTGACGCTCAGGCCGAAGTTGTTACCATCATTGTTAATACGCTTTCGAATGGACTCCAGCGTATCCCCCACTTTGACATCAACATCAAAGCTCTTGTCACCGGCCTTGAAGGTCAGGACACCATCCTGAGTAATAAGAGGGGTGGTG
>NZ_CAWNYS010000072.1:0-884 GCF_963878295.1 Aeromonas sp. HMWF014
CCCTGATGGTCTTCCAGCCGGATGGGATCCGGGATGGCGTCCAGCAGGCGGCGCTGCAGCAGCTGTTGCTGGCGGAAGGTCTGCTCCAGCTCCTTGCGCTGATCAATCTCGTTGACCATGCCAAACAGGGCTACCGGCTTGCCCTGCTCGTCATAGAGCGGGATCTTGTGGATCTCCATCCAGCTGGTGGTATCGCCGCTGTGGCAGTACAACTGCTGATAGAGCAGGGGTTTGCCCTCCGCCAGCAGCTGCTGATCCTCTTCCCGAAAGACGTCGCCCCACGGCATGTCCGTATCCGTCTTGCCGATGAGGTCTGCCGGTTGCAACAGGCCCGCTTGCTCCGTAAAGGCCTGGTTGGCAAACAGGTAGCGTCCGGCCGTATCCCGGCAGAAGATATTCATGGGTAACTGATCGATGATCTGCTGAAGCAGAGTCAGGGTGAGCAAGGAATTCACGCAGACACTCACGGGGGAAATTTCGAGCGAATCTATGATAGCAGGCTGGTTTTGTAAAGCTTGGGTTAATGTTGACGCATTTCTGCTGATCCCTGCTGACAGTCTGTGCCGTCAACGCCATAATAGCCGCCGGTTGGCCTATGGCCGGATAATATGGATGAGAGAAGCTGCATGAAAAAGATAATGGGGGTAGCCCTGGCCCTGTTGATAGGCGGTTGTGCCAGCGATAACAATGGCGGCGAGCAATACCGCTATAATCCGCCGGTTGCCAAGGCGACCAACAATACCCAGGAGATGCCGATCCCGGTGGATCTGGTGTGGGCCCGCGCTGAGAAGTGGTTTGGCGATCACGGCCTTAACATCGAAAACAGCCAGCGTGGCTCAGGCCTGATGACGGCCAACGTCGAGAACGCGGCCGATGGCCTGGAG
>NZ_CAWNYS010000072.1:894-1276 GCF_963878295.1 Aeromonas sp. HMWF014
CTGATCATCACCCAGAGTGGCAACAACAGCGTTGCGACCGTCAACGTCAAGGGCAACACCCAGCTCTACTTCGTCGAATCCTCCGGCGAGCGCGTGCTGGCACCCTCCGTCACCCCGGTCTGCGTCTCTCGCGGCAGCCTGGAACAGAGCCTGTTCTCTACCTTGAGCAACTGATCTGCCGCTGTCGGCCGCCCCCTTGCCTGGCGGCTTGCACGAAACACCCCGTTGCCTGCAACGGGGTGTTTGTTTTTGAGGATCCGCGAGCATAAAGACGGGGAATGCGCGATCCGCTCACCCAGACGGCCACTCCCGAGCGCCAGCATTGCGGCCAGCCATAAAAAAGGCTATGTCCCAATTACGTGTTGCATGGGGCGCCCCAGCG
>NZ_CAWNYS010000073.1:0-7552 GCF_963878295.1 Aeromonas sp. HMWF014
ATCTCGTCGAAGGCCCACAGGGCGCTGTGCTCGCTGGTGGTAGGGGGGAAGCTCAGCTCGCTGTAGCCGATGAAATCCCCCGGCACGGTCGGCGCCTTGAAGCGGGTCCGCTCGTTGTCGGTGTGCTCATACTCCAGACCCCAGGCCAGACGCTGGCTGGCCAGCGCTTTGCTGAACTTGACCTGGGCGCCCAGGCTCTTCTGCTCGAAACCGTTGCTCTCCAGCGAGTTCTTGGTCACATAAGGGTTGGTCGGCTTGACCGGGTACTTGGAGGAGGCGTACTGATCCAGGGTCTGCTTGGTACGGGCGTAGTAGAGCTTGCTGTCGATGCGATCGACCCAGGGCGCGTTCAGGGTGATGCCGTGATCCAGCACCAGGGAGAGGTTGTCCGTGTCCTTGTCGGTGATCGGCTGATTGAAGACGGAGGCAACCTTGGTGAGATCAACGGCATCCGGATCCTGCCCTTCGCTGAAGTAGTCGACGGTCAGCTTGAGGAACTGATCTTCGCTCAAGTGCCACTGGCTCTTGAACAGCACGGCCTGGCTGACGATGTCGAACTCACTCTTGTCACTGTCGTAGTTCTGGGTCACACCACCGTCACGCCAGGTGTAACGCAGCAAGTTCTCGAACTCACCGCTACGCAGGGCACCGGTGAAACCGGCCATGTTCTGGTGGCTGCTGGAGGCATAGCCGGTGGTGGCGTCCAGATAGCTGTCGCGCCCCTTCAAGAAGTCGCCTGCGTCCTTGGTGGTGATGACGATGACGCCCCCCAGCGCATCGGATCCATAAGCCGCAGAGGCGGGTCCCTTGGCCACCTCAATCTGCTTGATCATGTCGGTGTCGAAATAGCTCTGGCCCACCCCACCGTTCTTGTAGGCATCGTTCTGGCGTACGCCGTCACGCACTATCTTGACCCGGTTCTCACCCATGCCGCGGATGATGAAGGTCTGGGCATCGCCGGCGCCGCCAAGGACAGTGACGCCCGGCTCGTAACGGAACAGGTCGGCGACGTTGCTCACCACCTGCTCTTCAATCTGTTCAGCCGTGATCACCGAGATGGGGCCGGAGACATCCTCCAGTCGTTGCTCCATCCGTGAGCCACTGACGACCATGACTTCATCTGCTTGCTTGTTCGTCGCGAAGACCGGGGAAGCGAGACCGGCCGCCACAGCAAGGGCAACCAGCGATAGGGTGTTGTTATGGGCCACTGCGAATCCTTATTGAGAACTGTTATCAAACAGCAGGCATATTACTCAGCTCGCAACAAATATCAACAGTAAAGGGAATCATTCTCATTTTCTTTTGTCGTCATTAGGTTCTACACTATTCCCCTCTGTTTTCCGACTCGCCATGCAGCCATTGTTATGACTCTGGCCCTGCTTCGTTGTGAGATACCATGACTCGATTACTGTTCCTGCTCACCCTTCCCCTGCTACTGGCCGCCTGCACGACAGTGCCCGATGACGATGCCGGCACCCTCTACCACTATCGGCTCAGCGCGGGCCAGCCCGATGCCAACCAAGGTGAACTGACGCTGACCCAGGCGGTGGAGCGGGTGGCGGACGCCGATATAGTGCTGGTGGGCGAGCTGCACACCCACTCGGCCGTGCACCTACTGCAGGCCCGCCTGTTGGCGGGGTTGGCGAATACCTCCCGGGCCGATGGCCGCGGTCTGGCACTCTCCATGGAGCAGTTCAGCCGCGCCGATCAGCCGGTGCTGGACGCCTACCTCGCCGGACGCATAGGTGAAGCCGCCCTCATTCGCGATGGCAACGCCTGGCCCAACTACCAGAGCGACTATCGTCCGCTGGTGGAGTTCGCCAGACAGCAGCACCTGCCCGTCATTGCCGCCAACGCCCCCAAACCGCTGGTGAGCTGTGTCGGCTAGGAAGGGCCCGCCTGGCTGGACAAGCTCCCCGCCCATCGCCGCAGCCAGCTCGCCCGCGAACTCACGCTGACCGACGATCCTTACCGCCAGAAATTCATGGCCTCGCTCCACCATGGTGATGCCGACGACAATGCCCGCCGCTTCGCCGCTCAGACCAGCTGGGACGACACCATGGCCGAGAGCATGGTGGACTACCTGCGCAGCCACCCGGGCCAACGTATCATGCACATCGCCGGCAACTTCCACGTCGAGGGGGGGCTGGGGCTCGCCAGCCGCATCGCCAGCCGCAACCCGGCGCTCAAAGTGGCGCTGGTCGTGCCAGAGACAGAAGCGCAGCGCGATGCGCACGCCACCTCCGGGCGGACCACCGACATCCGGGTACGGATCAGCCCCCTGCCAGAACGCTGGCTAAATGCCGATGAAATGAAGCAAGATATGATCGCACTGCATCAATCCCGAAGCCGTGACTGCAGCCAGTGGCTGCAACCCTGAAAATTGCCTAAGGATTTCATATGGATGTGTTACTGGTCATCGACATGCAACAGGGGTTGTTTACTGACCCCCGCCATCAGGACGCGCAGGTCATCGCCAACATTAATCGCTTGGCAGACAGCGTGCGGGCCAACCAGGGGCGTGTCATCTATGTGCAACATGACGCACCGGGTTCTGAACTGGAACCCGGCAGTGCAGGCTGGCAGCTTCACGCCGATCTCACCCCGGGCCGCGGCGACAGCCGGGTGCGCAAGACCGCCTGCGACAGCTTCCTCGATACCGAGCTCGGCTTCCTGCTGGCGGAGCAGGCGGTGGACAGGCTGCTGATCAGCGGCTGTGCCACCGATTTTTGCGTCGACACCACGCTGCGCAGCGCCGCAGCCCATGGGTTCGACGTGTTTGCGGTGACGGATGCCCACACCACGGCGGATCGCCCTCACCTGAGCGCGGAGAAGATCATCGAACACCACCACTGGATGTGGCAGCATCTGAGCCTGCCAAAAGGCAGAGTCGTGACCCTGCTCAGCACGGATCAGCTGCTTGAGGCCATCCAGCCCGAGCTGGCGTGTTAATCTGCCTCTCTTGAAGTGATCACCTGATTGGAGTCTTGTGTGCGTCTACTGTCTGCCGTTGCATTCATGCTGTTGTTACCGGTAATCACTGCCTGCTCCGGTTTGCCGGGGCTACAGCCGGATGGCCCGGCCCCCCTGTTTCGAACTCATATCAACGAAGAGGGGAGCAAGCGCTTCACCTTCGAAGCTGCGCCGCTCGACACCCTGCCCACCCGGCTGCAAGAGAACGACGGCAGTCGTATCAGCCGCAGCAAGAGTCTGCTGGAACGGCGTGATGCCCTACAGGATGCACAGTTGACCCAGACCCTGGCCGAGCAGAAGTATTGCCGCGATGGCTATATCGTTCTCAGCCAAACCTCCTGGAAGATCCGGGGCGAATGCAACGAGACGGCCAATCAGGCCGATCGGGATGCCTTCCCCAACAAGGCCTCCTGGCAGGACTAGCTTGCGCTCAGGCGTGACACGCAATAAAAAACGGGCAGCCCAAGCTGCCCGTTTTTTTATGCGATATGGCCGCCATCAGACTGGCGCATCGGCCGGGCTGGTCAGCTCAACACCGTTGTCGACCCGCTTGTGCCCTTCCACCAGATGGACGAAGTCCACCAGCTCGTCACCTGAGACGCGAAACGCCTGACCGAAGCCCTTGACGAACAGCCCCTGCTCGGGCTTGAGCCGGAACAGCACGAAATCCTTGAGGTTGGAGAGCCCCTTGACGATGTCGCCGAAGCGCCCTTCCAATGCAGCAATCGCCTGGCCCCAGCGCACGTCGTCGCGAGTCACCACTTCGGCCAGCGCATCGAAGGTAAGCCGCTTGCGGGCAAACAGCTCGCGGGCACCGGTCTCATCCTCGATCAGCATCAGCGACACCTTGGGCACCTGTTGCAGGTTGCGGGCGTGGCGGGCAATCTCGGAGATGAGCACATAATAGCCATCCTCCTGCAGCACGAAGGGGGCATAGCTGGCATTGGGGTTGCCTTCACTGTCCACCGTTGCCAACTGCAGGGTGCGGCAACCGTCGCGAAACTCGCGGATCTCCGGTTGCAGGCGATTCTGCAGACGCTCCTGACGTTCACTCATGCTTTCACTTCCTCTTGATACTGGTGGCGCAAGGCCATGAAGCGTTCCACCTGGGCGGGCAGCAGCTTGCGCTGCTCGTCACGTCCCAGATAGACCTTGAAAATACAGCGGCCGCTGTGACCGAAAAACTGGAAGGAGTGCCCCTCCTTGCCCATGAACAGCTTGCTGACCAGCGCCATGCCAGCCACGTTGTCGAGCTTGAGGTGGCCATGCATCTCGCCGTCACGCCCCATCAGGTTGTAATAGCCACGCGCACTCTTGCCCTTGGGAAACGGCGCCTTCACCTCGAAGATGGAACCATCGGATTCGACGATGGTGGTCACCTGACCCCAATCTGCCAGATCTGCCAGCAGGGCTTCAGCCCGCTCGCCAGGCACCAGGGTCACCAGCTCGGCCGGCAGGTGGCGTACCACCTCCCACTCGCTGACCGCCAGCTGGCTGGCAATGGTGGAAGGATGGGCGCTGGGGTCTTGCGCCAGCAGCTCATGAATGCGTTGTGCAATGCTCATAGGTTCTCCCTTGGGATGCGCGCTGCATCCCTCTCCTGTCATGGCGAATACTCTAATAAAGCACCCGTTCCAATGCAATTGATAATTGCTTTCATTCTCAGTGCTTTTTTTTCACCGGCTTGATATTCTCGGCGGCAACCCAACTTCATTCACCCTTCGGAGGTTAGCATGGGCCGTTGTTTTGCCCTCGTACTCAGCCTGATCGGCTGTTCAGCACTGTCCCTGTCAGCTGCCGCACAGGAACGTATCGTCAGCATAGGCCCGGCCACCACAGAGCTCATTCTGGCTCTGGGCGGTGCACCCAGCCTGATCGCCACCGACATCAGCAGCACGGAACCGAAAAATCTGCCCCGGGTCGGTTATCACCGCGCCCTCGCCGCCGAGGGGATCCTCAGCCTGGCGCCGACCCGGCTGATCGGCAGCGACGAGATGGGGCCTGCCCCGGTGCTGGAGCAGCTGCGCCGCGCCGGGGTCGAGGTCAACATGCTGCCGACGGCACCGACCCTCGCCAACCTCAACCAGCGCATCGACACCCTGGCCGACCTGCTCAACGATCCGGCCGCTGGCACGCGATTAAAAGCCGAGATCCAGGCCCAGACCGCGCAGCTGGCGACGCAGGCGAAGCAGACCAAGCCGCTCAAGGTCGCCTTCCTGCTGCTGCACAAGGGGCAGCCCACCAGCATAGCCGGTGGCAATACCACCGCCAGCGCCCTGCTCACCCTGGCGGGCGGCGTCAATCCGGTGGCCCAGTTGAGCGACTACAAGCCTGTCTCTGCCGAATCCCTGATCGAGCTGCAGCCAGATCTGGTACTGGTGAGCGGTCGCGACTGGCAGCTGTATCAGGATCCACAAACCGTGCTGAGTCAGGTACCCGCGCTCGAAGCGACCCCGGCGGGTAAAAACCGCGCCATCCACGCCATCGACGGCCACGCCCTGCAAGGAGGCCTCAGCCTCACCTCGCTGCAGCAGGCGAACCAGATAGCCAAGTGGATTAAGCTGGCTTCATGAGACGCCTGCCACTGCCCTGGCTGGTCGCGCTCACCGGCGGCGCGTTGGCGCTGCTGCTGGTCGGGTCGCTGGCGACCGGCCCCATGACCCTCTCCCTCGGCGAGAGCCTGCGTGCTCTGTTCGCCGGGCAGGAGAGCGGCATTGAAGCCCACAAGCTACTGATAGTGCAGGAGATCCGCCTGCCACGTACCCTGCTCTGCATCGCCGTGGGGGGGGTACTCGGCCTCTGTGGCGCTGTCATGCAGGGGCTGTTTCGTAATCCGCTGGCCGACCCCGGCATCATAGGCGTCTCCGGCGGGGCGGCCCTCGGCGCTGCACTGGCCATAGTGCTGCTGGCCCCTCTCGGCCAGCAGTGGCAGAGCCTGCTCGGCATAGGCTTGCTGCCTCTGCTCGCCTTCCTTGGCGGCGCGCTCACCACCACGCTGGTATATCTGCTGGGCACCCGGGAAGGGGGCACCTCCGTCACCGTCATGCTGCTGGCGGGGGTGGCCATCACGGCACTGTCCGGCGCCGTGATAGGCCTGCTCACCTACCTGGCCGACGACCAGATGCTGCGCAACCTGAGTCTGTGGCAGATGGGCACTCTGGCGGCGGGCAAACCGGTGGACGTGGCGCTGGCACTGGCCACCCTGGTCACCTTGCTACTGTTGTTCATGCGCGATGCCAATCCCCTCAACGCTCTGTTGCTGGGGGAAGGGGAGGCCCGTCATCTGGGGGTCAATGTGCAATCCCTCAAGCGGCGCCTGATCCTGCTCACCGCCGCCGGGGTTGGCGTGGCCGTCGCCGTGGCGGGCATGATCGGCTTCGTCGGTCTGGTGGTGCCCCATCTGGTGCGGCTGCTGGCCGGCCCCAACCATGCCAGGTTGCTGCCACTCTCTGCCCTGCTCGGCGCCGCCCTGCTGCTGGGCGCCGACATGCTGGCCCGCACCCTGCTGGCACCGGCCGAGCTGCCGGTGGGCATCATCACAGCCCTGCTGGGCGCCCCCTTCTTCATCTGGCTGCTGCTCAAGGGCCGCCGGACGCTTTAACCGGAGGTCTATCTTGCCTGCATCAACGCCCCTGCTGCGCTGTCACCAGCTCAGCCTCACCCGCGCTGGCCGCCCCATCCTGGACAGGCTCGACCTCAGCCTGCAGGCCGGCACGCTCACCGCCCTGCTGGGACCGAACGGCGCAGGCAAGAGCTCGCTGCTCAAGTGCCTGACCGGCGAGCTGGAACACGAGGGGGAGATAAGCCTGTTTGGCCGGGAACGGCAAGCCTGGCCGGGCATAGCGCTGGCCCACCGCGTCGGCGTGCTACCGCAGAGCTCGTCCCTCAACTTTCCGTTTCTGTGCGAAGAGGTGGTGGCCATGGGGCGCCTGCCCCACAGCGAACCCGCCAGCAGGCGCGACGAGATAGTGCGGGCCGCCATGACCCATGCCGGGGTTGAACACCTGGCCGGCCGTCTCTATCCCGGCCTCTCCGGGGGGGAGCGGCAGCGGGTGCAGTTCGCCCGGGTACTGGCCCAGATCTGGCAGGCACCGGACGAGCCCCAGCAGCCGCGCCTGCTGCTGCTGGACGAACCCACCTCTGCGCTCGACCTCAAGTACCAGCACCAACTGCTCACCATGGCCCGCGCCCTGGCCGCGCGCAACACCGCCGTGCTGGTGGTGCTGCACGATCTCAACCTGGCGGCGCGTTACGCCGACCGGCTGGTGATGCTGGAGCAGGGCAGGCTGATGGCCGACGGCAGCCCGGCCGAGGTGCTGACCCCGGCCCTGATCGATCGCCTGTATGACTACCCGGCCCAGGTGATCCACCATCCAGAAACCGGTCTGCCCATGGTGGTGTGACGCAAGGCTCATCTCCCTCCCGGTAGCACGACTACCCGGTTCGGGTACTCCACCATCCAGAAACCGGTCTGCCCATGGTGGTGTAAGAAGATTCGGTAGCCTGGATAGCAAAAGAGCGCCATAAGGCTAATGCCAGTCAGTTAAGCCTGACTGGCATTGTTTTTATTGGTTTTTTT
>NZ_CAWNYS010000074.1:0-4326 GCF_963878295.1 Aeromonas sp. HMWF014
GAATAAGGCCGGTCATGATGGCCGGACTCGCCATCGGCAGCACAATGCGCCACAGGGTCTCTGCCTGGGTGGCTCCCAGTGCCAGCGAGCCCTGACGGATGGTGCCCGGGATCCGCGACAACCCCTCTTCGGTGGAGACAATCACCACCGGCAGAGTCAGGATAGCCAAAGTCAGCGCCGCCCAGATAACACCGGGTGAGCCAAAGGTCGGGCTCGGCAGCGCTTCCGGGTAGAACAGCCGATCCAGCGAGCCGCCCAGGGTATAGACGAAGAGGCCCAGACCGAACACGCCGTAGACGATGGAGGGCACACCCGCCAGGTTGATCACGGCGATGCGGATGATCTTGGTCAGACTGTTCTTGCCCGCGTACTCGTGCAGGTAGACAGCCGCCACCACGCCGAGCGGCGTGACTATGATCGCCATCAGGAACACCATGAACACGGTGCCGAAGATGGCCGGGAATACACCGCCCTCGGTGTTGGCCTCGCGGGGATCGTCGGAGACGAACTTGCCGATCTGGTGGAACCAGTGACCCACCTTGGCCAGCAGGCTCATGTCGTTGGGCCACACCACATCCAGTACCTTGGACATGGGCATGGTCACCAGCTCACCACGCATATCCTTGACAGTAATGGCGTCGCGGTCGGCCTGGCTGCGCAGGGAGAAGAGCTCTTTTTCCAGCAGCTGATAACGGTCGTTGAGCGCCTGGCGCTCACTGGCCAGTTCGGCTTTGAGCTGATCGGTCAGCTTGTCATCTAGCTCGGCCCTGCGCTCTTTCAGGCGCAACCGCTCCAGCTGATAGTTGATCCTGCCAATATCCCCTTTTTGCAGATCGTTCGCCTGTGCGGAGAGCGCATTGGCGCGAGCCAGCACCCGCTTCAGAGCAGGGTGCAGATCCGTGGTCAGCTGGTTGCCATCCTCCTTCACCCCCACGATGTAGCCGTAGAAGTTGCCGTTGGTGGTACGCTCCACCATCGCCAGCTCGGCAGGCCGGGTCCGGGACTTGATGTCGGTCTCCAGCACCCAGCGGAAATCGAGGTCGACGAACTCGCGGTTGCCAGTCTTGACCAGATAACGAGTGATCTGCTCACGCTCCTCCCCTTCCAACGGGATACCTGCGGCACGCAGCCGCTCCACCGGCACCAGCTCGCGATCATTGATCTCACCGATCAACACGCTTTTGTTGCCGTTGGCATCCTCAAGTTGCCACTCATAGATAGGGTGAGGCCAGAAGTAGACCAGACCACGCCAGCCGATGAGCAGCAACAGACCCAGTACCGCCACCAGACTCAGGCTGACGGCCCCCCCCGTCATCCAGATCCAGGGGGCCCCTGATTTAAACCACTTACCCATTGTCGATTCCTTGTCCATTACAGAGTTGCCCCTTACATCGAGCTGTATTTTTCACGCAACCGCTGACGGACAAACTCGGCCAGGGTGTTGAACATAAAGGTGAACACAAACAGGACGAAGGCCGCGAGGAACAGCACCCGATAGTGGGAGCTGCCTACTTCCGATTCCGGCATCTCCACCGCGATGTTAGCGGCAAGGGTGCGCAGCCCCTGGAACATGGAGAAGTCCATGATGGGGGTATTGCCGGTGGCCATCAGCACTATCATGGTCTCGCCCACGGCGCGGCCAAGACCCATCATCACCGCCGAGAAGATGCCCGGACTGGCGGTGAGGATCACCACCCGGCTCAGGGTCTGCCAGGGAGTCGCCCCCAGCGCCAGCGAGCCCTGAGTGAGATGCTTGGGCACGGAGAACACGGCGTCCTCTGCGATAGAGAAGATAGTAGGGATGACAGCAAAGCCCATGGCGATACCGACTACCAGGGAGTTGCGCTGATCAAACTTGATGCCCATCTCGTGAGTCAGCCAGATGCGCGAATCGCCGTGCATGAAAGCGTTCTCGATGAGCGGACTCACCGCAAAGGCGCCCCAGCCGATCAGCAGCAACACGGGGATCAGCAGGATGGCGTGCCACCCCTCCGGCAACCAGGATTTGCAGCGCTCCGGCAGATAGTTCCACACCAGCGCGGTCAGCAGCATCCCCATCGGCAGCAGGATGAACAGCAGCACTACCCCGGGCAGCGTCGCTTCGATGATGGGCGCCAGCCACAGACCCGCCAGGAAGCCCAGGATAACGGTCGGCAGCGCCGCCATGATCTCGACCGTCGGCTTGACGTATTTGCGCAGCCCGGCCGACATGAAGTAGGCGGTGTAGATGGCGCCAGCGACCCCGAGCGGCACCGCAAACATCATGGCGTAGAAGGCAGCTTTCAGGGTGCCAAACACCAGCGGCACCAGGCTCAGCTTGGCTTCGAAGTCGTTGCTGGCGGAGGTGGATTGCCACACATACTGGGGCTCGGGATAGCCTTCGTACCACACCTCTTGCCACAGAGCAGACCAGGTCACCTCGGGATGCTCATTCTCCACCGTGAACAACTTGAAGCCACCCTCCTGCTGCATCAGCAGCACGTTGTGGCGTGGCGAGATGGCCAGGGCCGACAAGGGGCCACCCTCGACCTTCTCGCTCAGCAGCTTGGTCTCGCCGGTGGCGTGGAAGAAGCTGACGGTGCCATCCCTGCCTGCACTGATGAAGCCCTTGCGAAAGTGCTCCGGGGTGAGCAGATCCACAGGGCCATCGCCCTTGAAGTCACGAATTTGGGTGAACTGGCGCTTGCCATCCTTGGCCACTTCAAACCACTGGGAGATGACGCCGTTGTCGTTGCCAACCAGCAGGGAGGAGGCACCGGAGAGCAGCTCAACCCGGGTCACGTTGGCATTGGGAGCATTGATCTCCATGACGTTGCGCAGGGAGATGTCATTGAGGTTGTGGATGTCGTAGACAGAGAGGCGGTTGCCGTCACGCACGAACAGGATACGCAGATTGGGGGTCAGCAACAGCTGATCCACATGACGCGGCAGGGAGGGAATGCTGTAGTTCTGGGCGCTCCACTCCACCTCGCCGGAGAGGAAATTCTCCTCGCCGGTCATCACCGTCATCACGCCGCGACCATCCTCGGTCACAGCGGCGGTGGCCATCTTCTCCTTGGTCGCCGCGAACACCATCAGCTGCAACGCTTTTCCTTGCGGATCAATCACCACAGGTGTTTCACCGAAGGGATACTGCAGGCTGGGTTCTATGACCCGCACATCGTTGGGATAGGAAACCTTGAAGTAGGGCTGCATCACCAGCGCCGTGCCATCGGCAAAACCGTAAGCGATGAGCTTCTGACCCGGCGCGGGTGACGCGACCGTGGTGATGTCGCCGGCAACCTGGGCCTGACCCAGGGCCTGCCCCACCTTGACCTTGCCATCCCCCTGGACGGCGAAGAAGTTGACCAGCCCCTTGTCGCTGAAGCGATAACCAATCTCGTTCTGCTCCTCAACCCCAAGCCAGGCCGTCTTGCCCTCAACGGGCAGCGTGAACGACGCGGTCGGCTCCATCGTGGCACCATTGAAGATGGGTTTCACCACATAGAGCAGGTAGAAGAAAATGAGCAACAGGGCCACCAGCACCAGGGCACCACCTGCGGTGACCCCGTACTTGGCCAACTTATCCTTGATACGGCGCTTTCTACTGCCCGCCATACCCAAGTTTATCGATTCCGATGACATGCAAGACCTCAATGTGCGCTAGCTTGGCGGCATTATATGGCGGTTGCATGACAGTTTTGTTACATCAAGGCCCTCTGCGAATAGGCTATTTTGAGGGGCATTCAGGCAGGATGTTGTGGGCAATCAGCAGTGCCAACCATCTGTTTTATATGGGGATATATGAAGGCATCAAGCGCGGGGCAAGGCGGCTCACCCCCGTTGGCCTCAGACGGCAGGGCCGCCGCTTTGTTGCAGCGCCTGTCTGGCCGCCTTTTTCTCGGCGCGGCGACGCTTGAAGAAGGCTGACAGCTGGGCCGAGCAGGCTTCCGCCAGCACACCGCCGGTCAGCGTCACCCTATGGTTATGGCGCGGGTCCTGCAATATCTCGAACACGGACCCCGCGGCTCCGGTCTTGAGATCTCGCGCCCCGAACACCACTCGCTTGACCCGACTGTGGATCAGAGCGCCGGCGCACATGCAGCAGGGCTCCAGCGTCACATAGAGGGTAGTGTCGAGCAGACGGTAGTTCGCCAGCCGAACACCTGCGGCGCGGATTGCCATGATTTCCGCATGGGCGCAGGCGTCATGAGTGCTGATGGAGCGATTCCACCCCTCACCGACCACCTCGTCCCCCAGTACCAGCACGGCACCAACCGGGATCTCGCCTATCCCTTCAGCCCTGGCGGCCAGCGCCATGGCGTAATGCATCCAGCGCTCGTCTTG
>NZ_CAWNYS010000075.1:0-9428 GCF_963878295.1 Aeromonas sp. HMWF014
ACGCACAACCCCTCTCCCGGCCCACCCCTGTTTAATTTTCTCCCGCTATTTTGCACACCGACCACTCGCCAGCCACCAACCGCTTCGCTAAGCTGGCGGCCCATGGCACAAGGCCCTGTTCAAGATAGAGATATTGCTTATGTCGTTTCCCCCGGTATTGGCCCTGCGCAGCCTCTTGCTGACCCTGGTGCTGGTGCTGACCGCCTGCCAACCTGCGCCGACCCACACCCGCATTCAGGGCAAGACAATGGGTACCTATTATGTGGTGACGGTGAGCGATCCCTTCCCGGGGGGAGAACCCGCGCTGCAGCAGGAGGTCGATACCCTGCTGGCGCGGATGAACAGGGAGATCTCCACCTACGACCCGAATTCCCTCATCTCCCGCTTCAATCAGAGCACGGGCAAGCAGCCCACTGTCATTCCAGCGGCCATGGCCAGGATAGTGCAACAAGGCATAGATGCCGGGCACCTCACCCAGGGCAAGCTGGACGTCACCGTGGGCCCGCTGGTCAACCTGTGGGGATTCGGCCCGGACAAGCGCCCGATCAAGCGGCCAGATGCCAGACAAATTGACGCAGCCCGCCTGAAGGTAGGCATAAACAAACTGAGCCTGACGCAAGAGGGGGATCACTTCCTGCTCGGCAAGACAATCCCGGCGATCTACCTCGATCTCTCCACCCTGGGTGAGGGCGCAGCCTCGGACGAAATCGCTACCCTGCTCGAGAGCAAGGGGGTACACAACTACCTGATCGAAGTGGCGGGCGCCGTGCGCAGCAAGGGCAACAACGGTAAGGGCAACCCCTGGCGGGTGGCCATTGTCGAGCCTTCCGATCAACCGGGTGCCTTCTCTGATGTGGTGAGCCCGAACGGCATGGCGCTCAGCACCGCTGGCAGCTATCGCAACTATTACGAGCTCGATGGCCAGCGCTACTCCCACATCATAGATCCCGCCACGGGCGCGCCTGTGACCCACAAGCTGGTCTCCGCCAGCGTGATCACCCCGACCGCACTGGAGGCCGACGCCCTCGACACAGCGCTCATGGTGATGGGACCCGAGCAGGCGATGGCGTTTGCCAGGGCACACCAGTTGGCGGTCTACCTCATCATCAAGACAGAGCAGGGCTTTCGGGCCGAATACAGTCCGCAATTTGCCCCCTATCTGGTGCAGAAGAGGCCATGAATGGCGGGGCTTAGCCGAAAAACGGCGGGGCCACTCCATGTTCAATTGCCTGTCTGCGCGCTTTGGTGGCACACTTCTGTTATCCGCCCGTAGCGCCCTGACCCTGACCGATGCAGACACCGGAATCCGAACCAGAAAAAAAAGCCCCGCCCAAGCCCAAGCGCATCCTGCTGGTCAACGAACAGCGATCCTTTCAGGTGATGATGAAGGCGATGCTGATCAACATCGGCATCAATCGCATCACCTATGTCAACTCGGCCGAGGAGGCCAGGCGTCGCTGTCAGAAAGAGACCTTTGACATCTACCTGCTCGATTATGAACTGGGGGGCGGCGAGAACGGCCGCCAACTGCTGGAGAGCCTGCGGGATCAGACGCTCATTCCCCCCCAGAGCGTGGTGATCATGGTGAGCGGCGACAGCTCCCGCGCCATGGTGTTGAGCGCGCTGGAGGCCGAACCCGATGAATACCTGATGAAGCCCTTCTCTCAGGAGCAGTTCTCGTTTCGCCTCAAACGCGCCCTCGCCCGTCGCCTGGCACTGGAGAGCGTGTTCCGCGCCCTCGCCCAGGACGATCTGTCCACCCTGCTGGCCGCCTGCGCCGAGCGGGCCGATGCCGTGCCACGCTTTGCCAACTTTTGCCGCTGCCTGCAGGCCGATACCCAACTCAAACTGGGGCAGGCCAAGGAGGCCCGCAGCCTGATGCGCCAGCTGCTGGCCGGCCAGGAGAACAGCTGGGCCCGGCTGACACTGGGCAAGGCGTGCCATACCCTGGGGCTCAACGAAGAGGCCGTGAGCCACCTGCAGGCGACCCTCAGAAACACCCCGCTGATGGTGGAGGCACACCTCTGGCTGGCGGAGTCCCAGCTGGCGCTCGGCAATGACGAGCAGGCCCAGCAGGAGCTCAAACGCGCGGTGGACATTTCCCCCCAGTCGGTGCAGCTCTCCCGCCGGCTGGCGGAGGTATGTCTGCTGCGCCACGACTATGCCCAGGCCAAGGACGTGCTGCTGTCGCTCATCGACATGTCGCGCAACTCCATCCATCGCACCCCTCACTATCTGGGGGCTTATATCCAGGCGCTGACCCTGTATGCCCTCAACAGCAACGACATCTACCACATCGCCAATTTGCAAAAGCAGGTGAACTCGGCGCTGTCGCGCATTCGCGATTCGCTGATGATGTCGGAGTTCAACTACCCGGTGTTCGAGCAGATCTGCCAGGCCAGGGTGCAGATCGCGCTGGGCGAGCTGCTCAAGGGCAAGAAGATGCTCTATCGCGCCAACCAGAACTGGCTCGATCAGCCGGACACCATGCCCCCCAGCCTGCTGGGCGAAACCATACTCGCGCTCTACCAGCTCGGCGAATTCGAATATGCCGAGAGCCTGCAGGCGCTGCTGGCGGAGGATGAAGACAGGCTGCTCACTACCTGCATCCAGGCCACCCGCGACGACAAGACGGTGCTGGAGCGGCGCCAGCGTTACCAGCAGCTCAACGAACTGGGCATCAAAGCCTACCAGAGCGGCGAGCTGGAGCAGGCCCTCGGCCACTTTCGCGAGGCGCTGCGCCGGGCGCCCGCCAATACCGGTGCCGCCCTCAACAAGATCCAGGTGCTGCTGCAACTGATGCAGAAGAACCGCAAGAGCCCGGAGTTTGGCGCCGAGTGCAAGGAGACGCTGGAGGTACTGGACGGCATCCCTTTGAACCCGGCGCAGCAGGATCGTTTTCGCAAGCTGCGTCAGGAGTTTACCCAGCTCAGCTGACCCACAGGCTGTCCCGCTCGCCTATGCTGATACAGACTCGGCGAGGGGAAGAAACAGACGATGGCCATGTGTCGATATCTGGTGGCGGACGGCCGCCACTGCAGTGAGGAGGCTGGGGAGCACGAACTGTGCCGCTGGCACGATCCCCACGCCAATCATCAGGATCCCCATACCGCTCGCGAGCTGGAGCACTACATCCAGCAAGGCGGCCTGTGCCACGGCCTGCAACTGGCCCGCGCCAACCTGGCCGGCCTCAATCTGGTCAAAAAAGGGGCCGCGCAGGGCTTCTTGCTTGAGCAGTGCAACTTTTATCGGGCCAACCTGCAGGGGGCTCACCTCTACGGTATCCGTATCAAGGGCGGCAGCCTGATGAAAGCGGATCTCAGCGACGCCAACCTGCACTGCGCCGAGCTCGACGACGTCAACCTGCTCGGCATTCGCTGGCACAACACCCGACTCGACAACCTCAGCACCGGCAAACGGCTGATGCAGGAGCGACGCGGACGCAAGGAGCGGGATCCGGTACAGGCCCGCATCTGGCTGAAAGAGGCCGAGGAGACCTACCGGGATCTGCGCAAGGCCTCGGAGGCGCAGGGCATCTTCACCATGTCCGGCCGCTACATCCAGCAGGAGCTGACCATGCGCCGGCTGCAACTGCCACGCTGGTCGACCCAGCGGTTCACCTCCTGGATTGTCGATCTCTTCTGCGGCTACGGCGAAGCGCCCATGCGAGTGGTACTCTTCTCTCTGCTGCTCATCTTCATCTGTAGCATCTTCTACTTCTTCTTCGGTCTGAGCTTCAACGGCAACCACCTCATCTACCAGCCCGGCGCCCCCCTGAAGCAGAACGCCATCTTCCTGCTCGAATGCCTCTACTACAGCGTGGTGACCTTCACCACCCTGGGTTACGGGGACTTCACCCCCATAGGCCTGTCGCGGATCTTCGCCGCCTTCGAGGCCTTCACCGGCAGCTTCACGCTGGCACTGTTCGTGGTGGTGTTCGTCAAGAAGATGACCCGCTAAAAACCTGTCCACTATCTTACTGCGAGGCCGTGATCAGATTGCCGATAGCCAGATACCCGGCTCAGGAGCTGCGCCGGGCACCGCCCCCGGAACTTGCATCCACCGCCGATTCCTAGTCCAATAGCGACTTATAAAAATGACATGAGCATCCCTGACATGAAGATCATCTCTTTCAATATCAATGGCCTGCGCGCCCGCCTTCATCAGCTGCAAGCCATCATCGACAAACACCAGCCAGATGTGATCGGCCTGCAGGAGATCAAAGTGCACGACGAGGCCTTCCCGCTGGCGGATGTGGAGGCCATGGGTTATCACGTGGCGTTCCACGGCCAGAAGGCCCACTACGGGGTGGCCATCATGAGCAAGCAGAAACCCGTCGAGGTGCAAAAAGGCTTCCCCACGGATCCGGAGGATGCCCATCGCCGCATGATCATGGCCACCTTCGAGCGTGAAGATGGTTCCCTCATCAAGGTAATGAACGGCTACTTCCCGCAGGGTGAAAGCCAGGATCACGAGACCAAGTTCCCTGCCAAGCAGAAGTTCTACGAGGACTTGCAGCAATATTTGGAGACCCACCACACCCCGAACGACCCGCTGGTGCTGATCGGGGATGTGAACATCTCCCCCACCGATCTCGACATCGGCATTGGCGAGGCGAACCGCAAGCGCTGGCTGCGCGATGGCAAGTGCTCCTTCCTGCCCATAGAGCGCGAATGGATGGAACGGCTGAAAGGGTTCGGTCTGACCGACACCTTCCGCGCCGCCAACCCCACAGAGTGCGAGCGTTTCTCCTGGTTTGACTACCGTTCCAAGGGCTTTGACGAGAATCGCGGCCTGCGCATCGACCTCATCATGGCCTCCGACGCCCTCAAGGACACGGTCACCGAGACCGGCATCGACTACGAGCTGCGCGGTATCGAAAAACCCTCGGACCACGCCCCCATCTGGGCCTGCTTTGCCTGATAAATGCAGACAGTGGGGACGTTTGACGTCCCCGCTTCCCCGCCCTTTTCCTGTTTATAATGCCCGACAGGCTACCCGCCCATACCCAACAGGCTACCCCCGCCGCGCGCAACGCTTATAGTCAATGTATCCACCGCCGGGACACCAATTGTCGCTGACTCGCCTTTCTGCCTCCATGAGCACTAATAACTTGCATCCCCGAGCAGCTTGGGTTCAATATTCGCGATCTATCATTAAAAATTGTCATTAATCCAATGAGTTAAATTTGTAACCATGCTGTTGATGATGTCAGTTCAGAAGAAAGGTGTGCACGGCGATCGCTGTCCATCCAACAGGAGTGTGATGATGAAAGTGCAAAACGTCAGGGAAGAGATGTTCAAGCGTTGTGGTCTTGCTCTGGCACTGGCCAGCCTGTTGACCGCCTGCGGTGACGAGCGGACCGCCGGTGCCCAAGCGCTGCCTCCCCTGCCGGTGGTGGTGGCCGAGGTCAAGCCGACCGATGTGCCCCTGACCACCGAGATGGTGGGTGAAACCGCCGGTTTTCGCGAGATCGAGGTACGCTCCCGGGTGAACGGCATACTGCTCAAGCGTACCTATGTGGAAGGCCAGCCGGTCACCGCCGGCCAGGAGCTGTTTCTCATCGACCCCGAGCCCTACAAGGTGGCACTGGAGCAGTCCAGGGGCATACTTGCCCAGGAGCAGGCTCGTCTCAACAAGGCCCGTGCTGACCGCGATCGCATCATCCCCCTGTTCAAACGCCAGGTGGTGAGCCGCAAAGACTATGACGACACCATCGCCAACTATGAAGCCGCCATCGCCAGTCATCAGGCCGCTCAGGCCAAGGTGAAGGAGGCTGCACTCAACCTCAGCTACACCCAGGTCACTGCGCCCATT
This sequence comes from Aeromonas sp. HMWF014, assembly GCF_963878295.1. Taxonomy (NCBI): domain Bacteria; kingdom Pseudomonadati; phylum Pseudomonadota; class Gammaproteobacteria; order Aeromonadales; family Aeromonadaceae; genus Aeromonas; species Aeromonas sp. HMWF014. The sequence goes on from NZ_CAWNYS010000075.1 coordinate 5,818, forward strand.
GATGGCATGGCGAGCAAAAGCGCCCAGTCCGAAGGTAGCCTTATCTCCACCAGCGGTGACAGCAGCTTGCTGACAACCATCACCCAGTACAATCCGCTCTACGTCAACTTTTCGTACTCGGAGCAGGATCACCTCAATTTTGAAAACTCGGTGCGTAACGGGTTGATTGAGGCCAACGACACCACCAACTGGCGTACCCATATCCGTCTCTCTGACGGCTCCATCTATCCCGAGACAGGCAAGCTCAACTTCTCTGATAATCGGATCGATCCCCAGACCGGCACTATCCGTGCCCGCGCCATTTTCGACAATAAACAGGGCGCACTGCTGCCAGGTCAATTTGCCAGAATCACCATCGACTTGGGTATTCGTAAAAACGCCATCGTGGTACCAGCCAGAGCGATTGTGCAATCTCAGGCAGACCGCATGGTGATGGTGGTGGATGGCGATAACAAGGTAGTGCCACGTCAGGTCAGACTCGGTCCGGCCATTGCAGAAGGAGTGCTGATCGACAGCGGCCTTAATGCAGGTGAACGTTACATCGTAGAGGGGCTGATGAAAGCCAAACCCGGCAGCATAGTCAAACCTGTCTCAGCCCAAGAGATGAAGGCTATCAGCGACAAGATGGCTAACAAGCCAGCGGCCAGGTAAGGAGCGCCTATGTTTTCCAAGTTCTTCATAGAGCGCCCCATCTTTTCCTGTGTGATATCGATCATTATCGTACTGGCAGGATTGGCCTCCATGCGCGCACTGCCGGTAGAGCAGTATCCGCAAATCACACCACCCGTGGTATCGGTCACCGCCTTTTACCCGGGAGCAACCCCTGAAGCTATCTCTCAAACCGTTGCCGCCCCCCTAGAGCAGCAGATCAACGGGGTTGAGCAGATGGTCTATATGCAATCTGGCTCAGCCTCCAATGGCCAGATGAACCTCAACGTCTTTTTCGAGATCGGCACCGATCCGGATCAGGCCACCATCAACGTCAACAACCGGGTCTCGGCCGCCATGGCCCAACTGCCGGAAGAGGTGAAAAAGCAGGGGGTAACGGTCAAGAAAAAATCGACCGCCATCTTGCAGGTCATCACGCTGGTGTCACCCAACCAGTCATTTGATACGACCTACCTGTCTAACTATGCCCTGCTCAACATCATCGACGAGCTCAAGCGGGTACCTGGCGTTGGCGATACCATGCTCTTTGGTGGCACTGACTATGCCATGCGTATTTGGCTGCGCCCGGATCGTCTTGCCCAGTTGCAACTCACCCCGAGCGATGTGATTGGTGCCATTCGTGAGCAGAACAGCGAGTTCTCGGCAGGCAAAATCGGTGCCCAGCCCACCACGACCCCCACCGACTTCACCTATACGGTGCAGACCAAAGGGCGCCTTGAGGATGTGAAAGAGTTCGAGAACATCATCATCCGATCGATGCCAAATGGCGCAAAAATAAGGGTCAAGGATATTGCCCGCGTCGAGCTCGGTGGCAAGGATTACGACATTGTCGCTCGCGCCAACGGCAAGCCTGCCATCGGTATCGCCACCTATCTGCAACCGGGGGCCAACTCGGTTGCCGTGGCGGATGCCGTGCACGCCACCATGGCGCAACTGCAAACCCGTTTTCCGCAGGATATCGAGTATCAGATCCCCTATGACACCACCGAGTTCGTAACACTCTCCATTAAGGAGGTGGTACGCACCCTGTTTGAAGCCATGGTGCTGGTGTTTGTGGTGGTCTATCTGTTCCTGCAAAACTTCCGCGCCACCCTGATCCCCTGTATCGCGGTGCCGGTATCCTTGATCGGTACCTTTGCCGGCATGTTGTTGCTGGGTTTTTCCATCAACCTGCTGACCCTGTTTGGTATGGTGCTGACCATAGGCATAGTGGTGGATGACGCCATCGTCGTGCTGGAGAACGTGGAACGCAGCATGCGAGAGCGAAAACTCTCGGCGCCGCAAGCCGCCATCCTCGCCATGCAGGAGGTATTCAGCCCCATTGTCGCCACCACGCTGGTCTTGTGCGCCGTGTTCGTCCCCGTGGCCTTTATGGGCGGCATGACAGGGGTGATGTACAAACAATTTGCCATCACTATCGCCATCTCTGTGGTCATATCCAGCATCGTTGCCCTGACCTTGTCACCGGCCTTGTGTGCCGTATTGCTCAAGGATGGACATCGGGAACCCGCTCGTTTCTTCGTCTGGTTCAATCACCGATTTGACCAGCTCACCAGAGGATATGTGCGTGGCGTGGCCTTCCTGAATCGCCGGGTGGCGCTGGCCTTCAGCATCATAGTAACCATGCTGATCGCCAGTTATCTGCTGTTGATGAAGGTACCGGGAGAACTGGTACCGGATGAGGATCAAGGTTACCTCATCTCTGCCATCATGCTGCCGGACGCCGCCTCCCTGACCCGTACCCAGGCACTGGCTGACACCTTCGACCAAATCGCCATGGCCAACCCGAATGTGAAGGATGTCGTTACCTTCTCCGGTTTCGATATTCTCTCCAGTGCGGTGATCAGCAACAGCGGCCTGAGCTTCATCACCCTCAAGGACTGGAGCGAGCGTAAAGGCGCAGGGCAGGACTCCTTCTCCCTGGCGAATACCTTTCAAGGCATGAGCTTGATGGGGCTGGCGGATGGCTTTGTGGCATCATTCAACCCACCGCCCATCCAGGGGATGTCCACCACAGGGGGACTGGAAGGGTATCTGCAAAACCGCAGCGGCAGCGATGCCAAGACCTTCTCGACAGAGGTTGAACATTTCCTGGCCGCAGCCAGAGAACGGCCTGAATTTGCCAGTGTCACCTCGACCTATCGCGCCAATGTCCCTCAGGTCTATCTGGATCTTGATCGGGAAAAAGCCAAGGCATTGGGGCTGCCCATCAACGCGGTGTTCGACACCATGCAGGCCACCTTCGGTCAGGTCTATGTCAACGACTTCAACCAGTTCGGTCGCACCTATCGGGTCCAGCTTCAGTCAGAAGCGGATTATCGCGCCACAAAGGGGGATATTAGCAACATCCATGTTCGCTCTGACAAGGGGGAGATGATCCCGCTCAGCAGCCTGGTGACAGTACGTGATGCCAGTGGCCCCGCGTTTGTTGAACGCTTCAATGTGTTCCCGGCAGCCAAGATCATGGCGCAGCCCGCCCCAGGTTACAGCTCGGGTCAAGCTATCGCGGCACTGGAAGAGGTGGCCAACAACACCCTCGGCAACGATGCCAGACTGGAGTGGACCGGCTCCGCCTATCAGGAGAAAGCGTCTGCAGGCAGTGCCGGCATGGCGTTTGGCTTCGGCATCGTGATGATCTTCCTCATTCTGGCCGCCCAGTATGAACGCTGGAGCCTGCCGTTTGCGGTGATCACGGCCGTGCCGTTCGCCCTGTTCGGCGCCTTGTTCGCCACCTGGGCAGTCGGGCTGACCAACAACGTCTACTTCCAGATCGGGCTGGTGACGCTGGTGGGGCTGGCGGCCAAGAACGCCATCCTGATCGTCGAGTTCGCGGTGATGAAGCATGAGGAAGGCATGAGCATTGCCGAGTCGGCACTGGAGGCGGCGCGCCTGCGTTTTCGCCCGATTATCATGACCTCCCTCGCCTTTATCCTCGGCTGTAT
>NZ_CAWNYS010000075.1:9438-12521 GCF_963878295.1 Aeromonas sp. HMWF014
CACCTCGAGTGGCGCAGGTGCAGCCAGCCGCCACGCCCTCGGCTGGCCGGTGATCGGCGGTATGATGGCGGCAACCTTCATCGCCATCTTCTTTATCCCGCTCTTCTTCCGCCTCATCATGGAGCGATCGAAGCGCCCCCGCGACCCTGCCCCCCAGAAGAAACAGTGAAACTAACCAGCCCCCGCCGATGCGGGGGCTTTTCTAGGCATACACGGCTCATCTGTCGCCCCTCTTTGCACCTCCATCTGCGTCCCCCTCCTCAGGCAAACCGCAGGCGGGATCACAACCGCGCTGATTGGCTTGCTCTCACCTTGACCTTACTATCAAGGTAAGGTTTACAGTGACCCCATTCATTATCAGGACATGTCCATGCTGTCATCGAGATTGCCCACTGAGCGCATTGCCCGGCTGTTGCTGGCGCTCATGCTTGTTTGCAATCTCACCCTCTGCATCAGCTGGCACGGGATCGATGTCATCTCCTCCGCCATGGCGACCGGCAGCGACAACGCAACCATGAACGCGACCGCGATGCAGGGGCTCGCCTGCCACACAATGGCATCCGATGATGGAGAGCAGGGCAATGCCATGAGCCAGGGGGAGTGCCAGATGCACGGCGGCCTCACCTCGCCAACAGGGACCGGCCTGCCACTGCTGGCCGTGCTACTGACCCTGCTCGCTCTCCCCCTGTTGCTGCTGCCCCATCTGGGGGGCGCCAGCCATCTGTTCGATCACTGGCTGCGGGATCCCTTTCTGCGATCTCGCGGTACTCACCCTCCCTCCTGGCCACGCCGACATCTGATGCTGTCGGTGCTGCACCATTAGAAAGCGCTTCTCTCGCGTGCTCGCGGCAAGGCTCATCTTGCCGCTTGCGCCCCCCCTTGCCTGACCCTTTCACGACTGGCCCAGCCAGTCACAACAGGGAGCCGTGCGTCCGCTGACTCGTCAGCAACGCCCCGTTTGCCGCCCCTGCCCGTGTGCGCTGCCGTGATAACGGCATGAGGCACATGTCACCACGGCAGCCCGGCGGCCTGACAGAAGAGAAGACATATGATGTCATCTGCCCGTATTTCCGGACACAGTGCCCAGCACTGCGCCGAATCAAGTGCCATCCGCCTCCCGCAGACAGGCGGTGTGCGATGAGCCAAAAACTGCTTCTCTCTGCCCTGCTGCTCGCCCTCGGGGCCGGTGGCGGCTACTGGGTAGCCAAACAGATAACCGACGGTGCCACCGCCAAAAAGCAGACGCCGATCTATTGGGTCAACCCCATGGATCCCCGCGACAAGCGTGATGCCCCCGCCAAGGACAACATGGGGATGGACTTTATCCCCGTCTATGAGGAGCAGAAAAACGGCTCACCAGGCACCGTCACCATCAGCCCCCAGATCCAGCAGAACCTGGGGGTGCGGCTGGCCAAGGTGGAGAAGCTGCCCATCCACCAGCAGATCGAGACGGTGGGTTACGTCGGCTATGACGAAGACAGGCTGGAGGCGATCAACACCCGCATGGCAGGCTGGATCCGCACCCTCGCCATCAAGAGCGAAGGGCAGAATGTTGCCAAAGGAACCCTACTCTACGAGATCTACGCCCCGGAGCTGGTCAACGCCCAGCATGAGTACCTGATGGCGCTCAATACCAGCAACCCGCTGCTGCTGCGCGCCGCCGAGGGCAAGCTCAGGTCCCTGCAGGTACCAGCGGATCAGATTGCCGCCCTCAAGCGCAGCCGTCAGGTGCGCGACACCATTGCCATCTATGCCCCCAGCAGCGGCTATGTCTCGGAGCTCAAGGTGCGCGAGGGGCAGTATGTGGAGCCCGCCGCGGCGCTGTTCAACATCAGCACCCTGCAGCAGGTGTGGGTCAGTGCCGAGGTGTTCGAACGGCAGGCGGCCCAGCTGAAGGTGGGGGATCCGGTCACCATGACCCTGGATTACACCCCCGGCCGCCGCTGGGAGGGCCGGGTAGATTACCTCTATCCGACCCTGGATGCTGCCACCCGTACCCTCAAGGTGCGGCTGCGCTTTGACAACCCGGACGAGTTTTTGAAACCCAATATGTTCGCCAAGGTGGCCATCCGCACTGGCAAAGGCGCACCGCAGTTGGTGGTGCCGAGCGAAGCGGTGATCCGCACCGGCAGCCAGGATCGGCTGGTGCTGGCGCTGGGGGATGGCAACTTCAAGTCGGTGGCCGTCACCCTCGGCCCCCAGTTTGGCGACAGGGTGGCCATCAAGGCGGGGGTGGAAGCGGGCGACAGCATAGTCCGCTCGGCCCAGTTCCTGCTCGATTCAGAATCGGCCATCGACTCGGACTTCCAGCGCATGACGGCGGTGCGCCCAGCGCAGGTGTGGACGCGAGGGACTGTACAGAGCATCGACCTGGCAAACCGCACCCTGATGGTGGCCCACGAGCCCATTCCCGAGTGGCAGTGGCCCGCCATGGAGATGGAGTTCACCGTGGCGGATGGAGTGGACATTGCTCGGCTCGCCCAAGGGCAAAGCCTCCATCTGCAGGTGATGCAGGAGGGGGATGAGTACCTCATCACCACCATCCATCAGGAGAAGGCCCCGGCCAGCGGCCACGCTCCGGTGCAGGCAAAGGATGAGATGGAAGGCATGGACCCTGGCCAGCATGATATGGGAGCCAAGCCATGATCCCCTCGATCTCTTGCCGCTTTACTAGCAACCATCTCCTGCCGTTCACTCCACGCCAAGAGGGAGGAGCCAGAGCATGATCCCTTCCATCATTCGCTGGTCGGTGGGCAACCGCTTTCTGGTGCTGCTGTTGACCGTCATGCTCACCGCCTGGGGGCTCTGGTCGGTCAAGCAGACCCCGGTGGATGCCCTGCCGGATCTCTCCGACGTGCAGGTGATCATCAAGACCGCCTACCCGGGACAGGCCCCCCAGGTGGTCGAGGATCAGGTCACCTATCCGCTCACCACCGCCATGCTGGCTGTGCCGGGGGCGACCACGGTGCGCGGCTACTCCTTCTTCGGTGACTCCTTCGTCTATGTGCTGTTTGACGACAGCACCGATCTTTACTGGGCGCGCGCCCGGGTACTGGAGTATTTAAGCCAGGTGGCCCCCAACC
>NZ_CAWNYS010000076.1:0-2503 GCF_963878295.1 Aeromonas sp. HMWF014
ATGGTTGGTGGTGCGCTCAATCTGTTTGATGCGGGCGGCGTCACTCTCGTTGAAGTCGCTGACGATGCCGTCGAGCAGGGCGTTGGCGGCCGCGCTCAGGGCAGGGACTTCCGGGATCCCGGCGTGGCTGGCCAGTTTTTGCAACCAGCGCACCTCGACTTCGACGCGAAAACGCAGCAGGCCGAATTCGGAGAAGATAGGGCGCAGGGCATCGGCCTTGTCGCCATAACGACCGTCAATCGGGGAAACAGCAGTCAGCGCGGACAGCTCCATGGGGTGAACTCCTGATGATTGGTGTGGGGGTTAAAAACGTTTGGCCAGTTCCACCATCTTCTTGCGTGCGAAGATGATCTGGGTGCGGCTGCCGCCAAGCTGGCGCCACAGCACGCAGGCACGGATGCCTGCCAGCAGCAGGGCGCGCACCTTGTACTGCACCAGCGGCTGTTGCAGGAACAGTGGGGTGCCCGCCACCTGGATGCGCGGCCCTATGGGGCTGATGAGATCGCTGTAGATGCTCGCCATGTTGGCCAGGATCTGCTCGTCGAGCAGATCGAAATGTTGTTGCTGGCGGCCGATCTGACCGATCCGCTCCCCCAGCATGTTGAGTATGTCCTGGCGCTTGGCCAGCTTGCGCTCCAGCGCGATCAGGCTGACCACGTAGCGGGTCAGCTCGGCGTTCTTTTGGCTGCCGTCAGAGCCCAGCTGTTCGACCAGCGCGCGATAGCCATCACGAATGGCCAGGTGGTTGCCGAACACCTCCAGCGGCTGCTTGGGATCGGTCACCAACACGCTTTGCATGCTCTCGCGCAGCGAGGCCTCATCACAGCTGCCATCGCGGGCCACTTTTTGTACCAGATAGGCTGCCTGGCAGATGCCGGCAAAGGCCATGGTTCTGTCTTGGAATTTGTCGCTCATATCTTCACGGCCCTGTTCTGTTCATTCACTGGCAGATATCCGCAGCAGGCCATGATCCGGCCTTGGAATGTGTCGCTCACGTCAGCTGCCTTCTGTTAAGGATTCAAACCGGATGGCTGAAGCGCTGTTCAATGATGCCGCCGCCCAGGCACACTTCCCCGTCATAGAAGACAGCGGACTGGCCCGGTGTCACCGCTGCCTGCTTCTCGTCGAAGATAACCCGGATGGTCTCGTCATCAATGGGCTGAATAAGGCAGGGAATATCCTGCTGGCGGTAGCGGGTCTTGACGGTGCAGCGGCGCGGTGCGCGGATCGGGGTGCGATCGACCCAGTGCAGCTGACTGGCAACCAGGCCGTCGGAGTAGAGGCGGGGATGCTCGCCCTGTGCCACCACCAGTACGTTACGCTCGACCTCTTTGTCGACCACATACCAGGCCTCTTCGGTGGCGTCTTTGCGACCACCGATGCCGAGCCCCTTGCGCTGGCCCAGAGTGTGATACATCAAGCCCTGGTGCTCGCCGATCACCTTGCCGTCCACGGTTTCGATAGGACCGGGCTGGGCGGGCAGGAACTTGGCCAGAAAGTCTTTGAATTTGCGCTCACCGATGAAGCAGATGCCGGTGGAGTCTTTCTTCTTGGCGGTGATGAGATCCAGCTGCTCGGCGATGCGGCGCACCTCCGGCTTCTCCAAATCACCGACCGGGAACAGGCTTTGACCCACTTGGCTTTCGCTCAGGGTGTAGAGGAAGTAGCTCTGATCCTTGTTGGTATCGAGACCGCGCAGCAGGCGCGGGCGGCCGGTGCTGTCGTCACGGCGCACATAGTGGCCTGTGGCGATGTAGGTAGCCCCCAGCTCTTCGGCGGCAAATTCGAGAAACGCCTTGAACTTGATCTCCTTGTTGCACAGGATATCCGGGTTCGGCGTGCGCCCTGCCTTGTACTCTTCGAGGAAGTGCTCGAACACATTGTCCCAGTACTCGGCGGCGAAATTGATGGTATGCAGCTTCATACCCAGCTTGTCGCAGACGGCCTTGGCATCAGCCAAATCCTGGGAGGCAGAGCAGTACTCGTCCGTGTCGTCTTCTTCCCAGTTCTTCATGAACAAGCCTTCGACCTGATAACCCTGCTGCTGGAGCAGGTAGGCCGAGACGGAAGAATCCACGCCGCCGGACATGCCGACGATCACCTTGATTTGGCTATTGTCTGTCATTAGTCGAAGTTACCAGTTCGTTTAAACGGGGCGTATTCTACCAGAATTTCGCGCCCCCGGTCACATATCCATGCCCTGGCTCCCATCGGGAATGCGGTGGCAGGAAATCGTTTTTCTATTTGCTGGCCCCATGATGAAAAAATGGGGCCAAACGATCTCAGATGGCCTGTTCACGATCTGTCACGAGAGGCCGTCAGCAAGGTAAAGAGCAGCGCAGGAACCGGAGCGTATAGATATACGTGAGCTTTCCTGATTGCAAACAAGCGAGCAGCACATGAGCCTTGATCACGGCCTCGCAGTAAGAGCGTGGACAGGTTCTCAAATAAAGGCCTTGAGTGCTGAGAGTGGCAGGCGGGTGCCCCCCAGATAATCCTGGAT
>NZ_CAWNYS010000076.1:2516-3150 GCF_963878295.1 Aeromonas sp. HMWF014
GCACTCGGCGATCTCCTCCAGCGTAAGCCAGTGGCAGGCCAGTACATCGCCATCAGGATCCTCTGGCTGGTGCTGACCCGGTGCCTTTTCAAGGTCGAACACCAGGGCGGTGCGTACAAAGGTGGCCTCGCTGTCAGCCGGTTTGAACAGATAGGTGCCGAGCCACGCGGTCGGCGTGGCGGTCAGACCCGTCTCCTCTTTCAGCTCGCGGCAGGCCGCGTCAATCAGGTTTTCGCCAGGCTCCACATGGCCGGCGGGCTGATTGAAGCGGCGCTGACCTTTTATCTCCTCTTCCACCACCAGAAAGCGGCCCTGCCAGTGCACCAGGGCGGCAACCGTCAGGCGGGCCTCCATGCGGGCATGGCTGGTGGTCGGTTGTTCTGCCGAGTGATTGATCATCATGACTCCTTGTCACTGCTGTTGGGATTACCCGTGCGGGCCGGTCGGCGCATTGTGTTGCGATTGCTACCGCGCCCGCTGCTGCGGGGTTTGCCGCCGGTCGGGCTTGGGGTTGAGCGCTCAGTTGAGTGAGTGCTGTGGGGACGCTCGTCCCGTCTCGGTTGGCTTGCCCGTCTCGGTGCCTCCCTTGCCGGTTTGGCTACGTCGCCATCCGGTCGGGGTGATGAGGGGGCGC
>NZ_CAWNYS010000077.1:0-2266 GCF_963878295.1 Aeromonas sp. HMWF014
GGGCACGGCCATCCGCGTTACCAATGTGGAACCGGGCCTGTGTGGCGGCACCGAGTTTTCCAACGTGCGCTTTCACGGTGATGACGCCAAGGCGGCCACCGTTTATCAGGGGGTGCAGGCCATTCAGCCAGAAGACATCGCCAATACGGTGCTCTGGGTCAGCCAGCAGCCCGCCCACGTCAACATCAACAGCATAGAGATCATGCCAGTGGCCCAGACCTTCGGCCCGCTCCATATCAGCCGCCGCTGAGTTTATCGTTTGACGAAATGAGAAGAGGCACCCGGGGTGCCTCTTTGTTTTGGTGAGCCGATTACAGGCTCATGATCTGCTTGAGCTCCTCCTCCGGATACTTCTTCTCGCGGCGTTTGGTGAGGTCGGTCATTTCGCCCGTTGCCGAGTTTTCAGCGCTTGCCCCCGTTCTGCCGGGCGGGTCGAAAGGCCAAGTATTTTTTCCCGTGGTTGACGCCAACATTGTATGTCTCTGGGGTTGTTCTGCGATGCTCGCGCTAATGCTTGTCTTGCTCTGATGGTAGCGGTCGAGTGTAGAAAGATATGCCGCAGCCTCATGGCGAGGCGGCGCAGGAGTCATGATTCTGACGCCATGCGGCGGTGAGCAATGGGTGTGGCGCCAGCCTGCATGCAGGATCTCGGCTCATCTGGCAAGTTGGCCTGTAACTTGCTGGTTTGATTGATAATGGTGGGGCTTGGCGCCCCATGTCACCGGATCGGCCAACGCGCCATGCCGGATATGCCTACCGAATTGGAGCCCCCATGGATATCAAACCCTACAGCCAGCAGCTTGCCCAGAGTGCGTCCAATTCCCGCGCCCTTGCCACCCTTAGCAGTGCCGACGGTGGTCAGGGGGGCGGCTGGGAGGAGCTGGTCAACCTCTCCTCCCAGCGATTGACCAGCAAGGCTCAGCAGACGCTCACCTATGAGCACCTGGCCAAGAACAGCAAACTGCCGCCAGCGCTGGACCTCAGTTCAGACAAGGGGGGCATGATGCAGCAACTGGTGGACAAGGCGCTGGGGTTTGATCGCAAGAAATTCAACGAGATAGAAGGAAAACTCAAGGAGATCGCCGACAACAAGCAGCTGTCTGCCGAAGAGCGCGAGCAGCAGAGCAAGGCCTTGAACGAGCAGAAGGAGACCATGCTGCAAGATGCCATGGATCGCCTCACCGGCAAGAAGAGTGCACCAAAGGAAGAGACCAGGCGCGCCTGAGTGATGGCCGGTCGACTCGAACGGCAATTCGTTGTCGCCAGGGGCAAGCACTTGCCCCTGTCTGGGCGCCATGGCCGGGTTGAATATCCGCACTGAATGGACTGACCTGCGCCACAAAAGAGGCAGCCAAAAAGAGGGTGGATGCCGCTCTCTGTTTGATCGGACTGAGCCTGCAAGCGCGGCTTAGGTAGCGTCGGCAGGGTGGATTGGGAATTGCTACTTTCCTCCGGCGTTATTTCTGCTCGGGCACTATTTCTGCTCGGACACTATTTCTTTTCGGGCACTATACGGACCCGAACGCAATGCATGTGTTGATAGCCCACTCCCGTTTTTGACCTCATGGAGCCACTGGCGCACAATTCCCTGCGTGCATTCAACCGAGGGCTCTGCCGTGTACAACTTCCAATATGCCAATCCTACCCGCGTCTGTTTCGGTGAAGGCCAGATCGCCAGCTTGCCCGATCTAATCCCGGCGGACAGCCGCCTGCTGGTTCTCTACGGCGGTGGCAGCATCAAGCAGAACGGCGTCTATGAGCAGTTGACCCAGGCGTTGGCGGGCAGGGATTGGCAGGAGTTCCCCGGTATTGGCGCCAACCCCCGGTACGATCAGCTGATGGAGGCGGTGGCGCTGGTGAAGCGCGAGCGCATCGACTTCCTGCTGGCGGTCGGCGGTGGATCCGTGGTGGATGGCACCAAGTTCGTGGCCGCTGCAGCCTGCTTCGAGGGTGAAGATCCCTGGGAGATACTGCTGCACAAGGCACCCGTCAAGGCGGCGTTGCCGCTGGGCTGCGTGCTGACCCTGCCCGCCACCGGCTCGGAGAGCAATCCCGCCGCCGTAGTGAGCCGGGGGGAGGCCAAGCTCTCCTTCATGAATCCGCTGGTGCAACCTGTGTTTGCCGTGCTCGATCCCGCCACCACCTACAGCCTGCCCGCCCGCCAGGTCGGCAATGGGGTGGTGGATGCGTTCGTCCATATCATTGAGCAGTACCTCACCTTCCCGGTGGGAGGCGAGGTGCAGGACAGGCTGGCGGAAGGCTTGCT
>NZ_CAWNYS010000078.1:0-18498 GCF_963878295.1 Aeromonas sp. HMWF014
ACATCAGAAGGATCGGTCAATGGATCCTTAACTGATCGGCATTAGGCCCGCGGGCCCGTTTCATTATTCGTTTTCCAACAGCCAGCGCTTGAGCAGGGCCGCCAGCTGCACCTGCTCGGCCTCGGTCAGTGGCGCCAGCAGACGGCGCTCATTGGCCACGTGCAACTCGACCGCCCGGTCGATAAGCACCCTGCCCGCCTCAGTCAGGCAGACCAGCAGGCTGCGCCTGTCGCTGGGTGCCGCCTGCCGCTCTATCAGCCCCCGCTCGGCCAACTTGTCGAGCCGGGCCGTCATGGCCCCCGAGCTCAACATGGCGGATTGATAGAGCACGGTCGGCGTCAGCGGCTCGCCGGCCCGGCGCAGGGTTGCCAGAATATCGAAGTCACTGCCGAGCAGGCCGCACTCCTTGAGCTCTTCGCTCACCTCGCGGCCGGCGATCGCCGCCATACGCGCCACCCGACCCAGCACCCCCATGGGCGAGCAGTCGAGATCCGGTCTCTGCCGGGCCCACTGGGCCAGCAGCAGGTCTACATGATCACTGTCCATCTCAGGTCACTTATCTTTTTATCGAGATACTTGATACTAAACCAATTTGGGACTAAATTATCTTTACTTAAAGATACTTCACAAAGAGATAAATTATGCCTCTGCTGATCGCCCTGCTGGCTCCCCTGCTGTGGGGCAGCACCTATGCCGTCGTCAGCCTCTATCTGACCGACTACTCCCCCTACTGGGTGGCGGTGTGGCGCGCCTTGCCCGCCGGGCTGCTACTGCTGTTGCTGCACCCGCGCCTACCCCCCCTGCCCTGGGGCAAGCAGTTTCTGCTGGCGTTTTGCAACATCACCGCCTTCTTCGCTTTGTTGTTCGTGGCCGCCTTCCGGCTACCGGGGGCCGTAGCGGGCACGCTCGGCGCCACACTGCCGCTGGTGCTCATGCTGCTGGCCTGGCTGCAGGATGGCACACGACCCAGCCTGAAGTGGCTGTTGCTGGGGTTAATGGGACTTGTAGGGGTCTTGCTGCTGCTCAACCCCTCCGCCAATCTGGATCCTATCGGCGTGACGTGCGCCCTGTTGGCCACCCTGCTCATCGGCCAATCCAGCCGCTGGATGCGACGCTGGCCGGTAAACGATCTACTGGCGCTGACTGCCTGGCAACTGCTGCTCGGGGGCTTAATGCTGATCCCGCTTGCCTGGTGGCTGGCTGGCCCAATGCCGCTACCCCGTCCGGCGAGTGCGCCGGGGTTGCTCTGGCTTATCCTGCTTAACACCGCACTGGGCTACTGGGCCTGGCTGTGGGGGTTAAAGCACCACGGCCCCGAGGTAATGGGCATGCTGGCCCTCACCAATCCCATGATGGCGGTGTCACTTGGGGTGCTGATGGTGGGAGAGATCCTGGATGGTCGCCAGTGGCTCGGCATAGGGGTGATCCTGCTCTCCCTCTTCCTGATGAAGCTGCCGGCGCGGCCCTTCTTCAAACGCTGGCAGGCCCGCAGGGCGAGCACAGTCCAGTGCGACAAGGCATGAGCGCAGACAACCTCGGCCAAGAGGAATAAAAAAAGAGGAGCCATTGCGGCTCCTCTTTTGGTTTTAAATCAGTTTTTATTTAGCTTTCAGTGGCTTGACGCAGGCTTAGACGCCAGCCTTGGCCAAGGCCGCAGAGACGATCTGCTGAGCCTCTTGCTGGATCAGATCCAGATGTGCTTCGCCTTTGAAGCTCTCCATGTAGATCTTGTAGATGGACTCGGTGCCGGAGGGGCGCGCCGCGAACCACCCGTTCTCGGTCACTACCTTGAGGCCGCCGATGGCGGCATCGTTGCCCGGTGCTCGGGTCAGCTTGGCAATGATGGGCTCACCGGCGAGCGTTGAGGCTTCCACCAGTGCCGGATCCAGCTTGGAGAGCACCGCTTTCTGGGCACTGTTGGCCGGGGCGTCGATGCGGCGGTAGCAGGAGCGGCCAAACTTGGCTTCCAGCGCGTCGTAATGGGCTTGGGGATCCTTGCCGGTCACCGCCAGAATTTCAGCCGCCAGCAGCGCCAGAATGAAGCCATCCTTGTCGGTGGTCCAGACGGTACCATCTTTGCGCAGGAAGGAGGCGCCCGCGCTCTCTTCGCCACCAAAGCCGAACTCGCCGCTGTAGAGGCCATCCACGAACCACTTGAAGCCGACAGGCACCTCTTTCAGGGTGCGGCCAATCTCGCCGGCAACCCGGTCAATCATCGAAGAAGAGACCAGCGTCTTGCCGACGGCAGCATCGGCAGACCAGCCGGTGCGATGGGTAAACAGATACTGGATCGCCACTGCCAGATAGTGGTTCGGGTTCATCAGGCCGGATTTGGTGACGATGCCGTGACGGTCGTAGTCCGGGTCGTTGCCAAGGGCGATGTCGAACTTGTCTTTAAGCGCAATCAGGCTCGCCATGGCGAACGGGCTGGAGCAGTCCATCCGGATCTTGCCGTCTTTATCCAGGGTCATGAAGGAGAAGGTGGGGTCTACCTTGTAGTTCACCACCTCGATATTCAGACCATAGGTCTTGGCGATGACGTCCCAGTAGGCGACGCCAGAGCCACCCAGCGGATCGACACCGATCTTGATGCCCGCCTGTTTGATGGCATCCATGTCCAGCACGTTCTTCAGATCATCCACATAAGGGGTGACATAGTCGTGCTCCACCACGAACGGGCTCTTGAGGGCTTCGGCGAATGGCATCCTTTTCACGCCGGCCAGACCCGCTTCCAGAATGGCGTTGGCACGGTCTTCCACCCACTTGGTGATCTCCCCTTCCGCGGGGCCACCGTGGGGCGGGTTGTACTTGAAGCCACCATCTTCCGGCGGGTTGTGAGACGGGGTGATCACCACACCGTCAGCGCGGGCAGCAGGCTTGCTGGCCCCTTCTTTGCCAGAGTTGTAGCGCAAGATGGCGTGAGAGATGACAGGGGTCGGGGTAAAGCCGAGGCCAGCCTGAATGCGGGTTTCGACGCCGTTGGCCGCCAGCACTTCGACTGCGCTGGCAAAGGCGGATTCGGACAGGGCATGGGTATCCATGCCGACAAACAGCGGGCCAGTGATACCTGCCTGCTGGCGATACTCCACCAGTGCCTGGGTCACCGCCAGGATGTGGGATTCGGTAAAGGCGTTGTGCAGGGCGCTGCCACGGTGGCCGGAAGTGCCGAAGGCCACCCGCTGCTCGGGGCGGCTCATGTCCGGCTTGTTGAGGTAGTAGGCGCTGACCAGACGGGGGATGTTGGTCAGGTCACTTAAACGGGCCGGCTGACCGGCGTGGGAATGCTGTGCCATGGCGTTGTCCTTGCTTGATGGCGGCCTTGGCGGGCAAGGCCTGAGTCTTGATAAATCGTTAAATTGCGCTGCACACCTGCGCGATCACCTCTTCGCCATAGCCCATGCTGGCCATCAGTTGGGCCACCATATTCTGCTTGCGGCTGGTATTGGTGTTGGTGATCACCCAGAACGGGGTTTCCGGTACCGGCTTGGGCTTGGTGGTGCTGCCACTGGCGCGCAGAGCCTCGGGATCCCGCGAGAAATAGACGCGCTTGCGCCCCTTGATTTCGGTGCCCTGGGTAAACCCGACCGGATCGTCCCGGTAGAGGGTACTGAGCACCAGCATAAAGCGGTTGATGGACCTCTCTTCTTTTTGCAGCTCGCCGGAGTCGAGCAGGGCCTGCAACCCCATGGCATCGGCGACGACACGCGGCTGGGCAACGGCGGCTGGCTCGGCCAGCGGCACTTCGATGTGCGTGGGGTGTTCCAGCAGACGGCGCAGGATATCGGAGGCACTCTCACCAATGTGCCGGGTCTGGCTGGCGATATAGAAGTAGAGATCGTCATCAAGCTCGATGGTTTTCATAGGGATGCGCTGGACTCGTCGAAATTCGGATGCGGCGATTATACATAGGCAAACCCGGCAGCCCAAGCCAAGGGCTGGCAGATGTGCATGAATCTCATCGAGAATACGGCATAATGGCGGGACAAGTGTGTGATCCTCCGCACTGATAGCGCGTACGGGGCCATTTTTTTGAAAAAAAACCACAAAAAAATGCCTCACAAGGAATGAAATCCTTTTCTTTCAGTGTGTTAAAAAACAGGCGAAAAAGCCCACGACCGACAAGGTGTCATTTTGCAACAAAACCCATTATTGAACTTCAAGGAGCAGGGCCAGGGCCCGGCCGTCGTGCTGATCCACGGTCTGTTCGGCAGTCTGGACAACCTGGGGCTGCTGGCGCGCGCCCTCGGCGAACAGTGCCGGGTCATCAGCGTGGATCTGCGCAACCATGGCACCTCGTTCCACAGCGATGAGATGAGCTATCCCCAGCAGGCTGCCGATGTGCTCGCCCTGCTCGACGCCCTGGCGCTGGATCCGGTATCCCTGGTCGGTCACTCCATGGGCGGCAAGGTCGCCATGCAGCTGGCCAAGCAAGCGCCCACCCGAGTCGGCAAACTCGTCGTGGCCGACATAGCGCCGGTCACCTATCCCCATGCCCGCCATCAGAATGTGTTTGCCGGTCTCAACGCCACCCTGCGCCAGCCGGTGCAGAGCCGCAGCGAGGCGGAAGCCCTGCTGGCCCAATATGTCGAGATACCCGGCGTGCGCCAGTTCCTGCTCAAGTCTTTCGCCAAAGGGGAGTCGGGTTGGGGCTGGCGTTTCAACGTGCCGGCGCTGGAGCGCAACTACGCCAACATCATGGGTTGGCCCGACGACCAGACCCGCTTCGAGGGACCAGCGCTATTCATCAAGGGGGGGGATTCTGACTACATGCAGCCTCCGCACACCGAGACAGTGATGGCGCAATTCCCGGCGGCAAAGGCGCGCGTTATCGCAGGAGCCGGCCACTGGCTGCACGCAGAAAAGCCGGTTTTGTTCAACAAATTGGTTGTGGATTTCCTGTCGACAGGCGGTTAACAGTTTCAAATCCTTTGTGATATAGTGCGCCCGTCATAAGGAGTGTGCGCAATCCATGCTAAGTGAACATATCGATCTTATCGAGAGTCTGGGCCTGAAGTTGTTCTTTCTGGCCATTTTCATATTGATTGGCTTGGCCATTCACGACGTGCTCAAACGCGGTAATGTGCCCCGTTTCGGCCGACTCATCGTCTGGTTGGTTCTCTTTCTCGGTTGCGCGGGTTTTGTCGCCAAGGGGCTGATCGAATTGGGCTGGGAAGGCTCAGGGATCGGCTAACTTATTTTCATCTGTGATGTATGGCCAAACAGCAAACTGATCGAACAACACTGGATCTGTTCGCAAATGAGAAGCGCCCCGGCAGGCCAAAGACCAATCCACTCCCCCGTGAGACCCAACTCAAGATCAACAAGCGCAACCAGCTTAAGCGCGATCGAGAGAATGGCCTGAAACGGGTTGAGTTAAAGGTGGAGGCCGAGTTGCTGGAGCGCCTGAACCAACTTGCGTTACAACAGAACGTCAGCCGAGCCGAGCTGATCCAATCTATCCTGAAGCAACAGATTGAGTCTGCGAATCCAGCAGGCATTGCAATCTGACCGTTAAGTATTAACACCAGATACGGGTAACTAAACACTATGGCTAGTGTAGGTCTGTTTTTCGGCAGCGATACCGGTAATACCGAAGCTGTCGCCAAGATGATCCAGAAAGAACTGGGCAAACAACTGATTGAAGTCCGTGACATTGCCAAGAGCAGCAAAGCCGACATCGACAGCTTCGATCTGCTGATGTTCGGTATCCCGACTTGGTACTACGGCGAAGCCCAAGCCGATTGGGATGACTTCTTCCCCGAGCTGGAAGAGATCGACTTCACCAACAAGCTGGTCGCCATCTTCGGATGTGGCGATCAGGAAGACTATGCCGAGTACTTCCTCGACGCCATGGGCACCCTGCGTGACATAGTCGAAGCCAAAGGCGCCATCATCATCGGCAACTGGCCAACCGCCGGTTACGAGTTTGAAGCCTCCAAGGCTGTGGTGGATGACAAGCACTTCGTCGGTCTGGGTATCGACGAAGATCGCCAGCCAGAGCTGACCGCCGAGCGCGTCAAGGGCTGGTGCAAGCAGCTGCATGAAGAGATGTGCCTGGCCGAGCTGGAGTGATCCGGCAAGCCAGTCACCTCTGACAACAAGGGCCCCGCCGGGGCCCTTGTTGTTTCTGCGATATGCCCTTGCTAGCCGCCCCTGTGCTCAGGTTTGGCGCGCACATAGAGGGTACGCTTGACCTGGGCCACCAGCTCGCCACTCTTGTCCTGTACCGTCACCTCAAACTCGGGGAAGTGCTTGTTACCCCCCTCGGTGGCCGCCGCTATCTCGGCCAGCTTGCCGTCGGTCAGGTTGAATTCGGCCACCAGCTTGCCTTTGCCCGGCTTGATGTAGTTGATGCAGCCCGCCTTGTCCCAGACGTAATAGCGATTCTTGAAATAGCCCATCAGCATCAGCGGATAGATGGGATCCGTCATAGCAAACATGCTGCCGCCAAACTGGGTACGGTTGGCGTTCTTGTTCCACCAACGAGACTTGAGCGTCACCCGGCAGTAGCGAAAATCATCGCTCAGGGTCTCTATCTTGATACCGGCGCCCCAGAAGGGGGGCCAGGCGTTGAGGGCGCGGCGCACCCAGGCCGCATTGTCAAAAAGCCAATCCATGGTTCTCATCCGACCAGACAATGAAGAAGGTTACATCTTATCAACATTCGACGGGCGAGCAAGCTGGGGCCGCGATTGAACCAGTTCGGCAAAATGGCGGACTTTGCGCTAAAGCCCTTGAATTACTGGGTTTATTTTTAGGTGAGCTACGACCTATAATGACAGGCCAAGCGAGTTCGTGGTTGCCATTCCAACGGCAGTCAATCAGAATGACCACACCTTCGAGAATGCGAATAAGTAGAATATGGCAGACAACAACCAAGCGTTAAAAAAGGCCGGACTCAAGATAACCTTGCCCCGCGTCAAAATTCTGGAAATCCTGCAACAGCCGGATTGCCAGCACACCAGTGCGGAAGATCTGTACAAACGACTGATCGACCAGGGTGAAGAGATTGGTCTCGCTACCGTATATCGCGTTCTCAACCAGTTCGATGATGCCGGTATTGTTACCCGTCACCACTTTGAAGGGGGCAAGTCGGTGTTCGAGCTGGCTACCCAGGAACACCACGATCACCTGGTCTGCCTCGATTGTGGCAAGGTTATCGAGTTCTCCGACGAGGTGATCGAGCAGCGCCAGCGCGACATCGCCAAGCTGCACAACATTCGCCTGACCAATCACAGCCTCTATCTGTATGGCCACTGCGCCAACGGCGATTGCAAGCACGACGATTGATAGCGGCTTGCACCGGCCAATAAAAAAGCCAGCATAGCGCTGGCTTTTTTTGTGTCCGTAATCCGGACAAGAAGAGGCAGGGTCTCCCCTGCCCTCTGCTTGTCAGGCTGTGGCCATCAGGCCTCGGCCTTGCCCCATACGTCGCGCAGGGCCACGGTGCGGTTGAACACCAGGTGATCGGCGCTGGAGAGCTTGTTGTCGGCGCAGAAGTAGCCTTCACGCTCGAACTGGTAGGCAAACTCCGGCTTGGCGTTCTGCAGGGAAGCTTCCACACGGGCGCCTTCGATGATCACCAGGGAATCCGGGTTGAGCGCCGCCTCGAAGTCAGCCTCGGCACCCGGGTTCGGCATCTTGAACAGACGATCGTAGAGGCGGATCTCGGCCGGCAGGGAGTGAGTGGCGCTGACCCAGTGGATCACCCCTTTCACCTTGCGGCCATCGGCCGGATCCTTGCCCAGGGTCTCGGGATCGTAGGAGCAGTAGATGCAAGTCACCTTGCCATCCGCATCCTTCTCGACCCGCTCGGCCTTGATCACATAGGCGTTGCGCAGGCGCACTTCCTTGCCCAACACCAGCCGCTTGAACTGCTTGTTCGCCTCTTCTTTGAAGTCCGCTTCGTCGATGAAGATTTCGCGGGTGAAGGGAAGCGTGCGGGTGCCCATCTCGGCGTTGTTCGGGTGCGCCGGTGCGGTCAGCACCTCGTCGGCCGCCAGGTTCTCGATGACCACCTTCAGCGGATGCAGCACGGCCATGGCGCGCGGTGCGTTCTCGTTGAGATCGTCACGGATGCAGGCTTCCAGCATGCTCATCTCGACGATGTTGTCCTGCTTGGTGACGCCGATGCGCTTGCAGAACTCGCGGATGGAGGCAGAGGTGTAGCCACGACGACGCAGACCGGAAACGGTCAACATGCGCGGATCGTCCCAGCCATCCACGTGCTTCTCGGTCACCAGCAGGTTCAGCTTGCGCTTGGACATGACGGTGTATTCGAGGTTCAGGCGAGAGAACTCGTACTGACGGGGGTGGCAGTCGATGGTGATGTTGTCCAGCACCCAGTCATACAGACGGCGGTTGTCCTGGAACTCCAGGGTACAGATGGAGTGGGTGATCCCTTCCAGCGCGTCCGAAATGCAGTGGGTAAAGTCATACATGGGGTAGATGCACCACTTGTCACCGGTCTGGTGGTGGTGGGCAAACTTGATGCGATAGATAACCGGATCGCGCATCACCATGAAGGGGGACGCCATGTCGATCTTGGCGCGCAGGCAGGCACTGCCTTCGGCGAACTCGCCGTTCTTCATCTTGGCAAACAGCGCCAGGTTCTCTTCCACGCTGCGCTCGCGGAACGGGCTGTTCTTGCCAGCTTCGGTCAGGGTGCCACGGTATTCGCGCATCTGCTCGGCAGACAACTCGTCCACATAGGCCAGACCCTTTTCAATCAGCTCGATGGCGTAGCCGTGCAGCTTGTCGAAATAGTCGGAGGAGTAGCAGATCTCGCCATTCCACTGGAAGCCGAGCCACTGCACGTCCTGCTTGATGGACTCCACGTATTCGATGTCTTCTTTCACCGGATTGGTGTCATCGAAACGCAGGTTGCACTGGCCCTGATAGTCACGGGCAATGCCGAAGTTCAGGCAGATGGACTTGGCGTGGCCGATATGGAGATAACCGTTCGGCTCGGGCGGAAAACGGGTATGCACGCTGTTGTGCTTACCGCTGGCCAGATCTTCATCAATGATCTGACGAATAAAGTTAGTTGGGCTGTTCGCCTGACTCATGGCTCACCTCAAAAATGCGTCACTGGCGGAAGTTGTGCCGGATGGCACCCTCACCCCCCCGCCATCAAGCTGGTTATGATCCCTCATTACGCGCCCTGTCTCAACCTGAATTTACCCGATTCGGGGCGCGGGCAGGTCAAAACGACACGCGCCCACTCGCTGAATGTCATGGCGGATAAAAAAGACCCCGCACAGGGCGGGGTTCAAGGTGATGAAAAAACACAAATAGACAATACACACACACAACAAAGGCTCACACGCACAGTCAACCTTTCCCAAGGCCGATACACCATCGTCCTTGGGAAAGGCGGGTCTTGCGACCCACCTTGTGTTAACGGTTGACGGCTATCCGTTCAGTTCGGTAACGCGGCTGGTGCGCTTGCCATCGAAGCTGGTGGTACGCAGGTAGACCTTGCCAGTCACGCTCGGCTTGGCCGCGGCGTCATAGGCACTCCAGGTGGTGCCGTCTAGGCTGTACTGGATGGGCAGACCCGGCAGATCCACGTTCGCTTCCAGCACACCGTTCACCACTTTGGCACCCGGTATGGAGAGGCGGTATTCAACACCGGCCTGATCCAGTTTCGGCAGCACGCGCTGACCCAATACGTTGGCAAACTGGTTCCACTCTTGGTCGAGGGCAGCCTTGTTGACATGCTTGGTCTCGCCGGAGAACTCGCGACCCTTCACATAGTTCAGCTCGAAGCCACCTTTGTGCCAGGCACGCTCGGCCACGGAGAAGATACGCGGGTAGACCATGTACTCGTACTGAACATCGGTCCGCACGGTTTCACTCCACTGTTGACCGGAGATCCCCTTGAACTTGACCGGATCCTGGTCACCCTTGGCCACGAAAGCGTTACCGTCGCGGTCAACCGAGGTCTCGGCGTTCTGCGGCAGGTTTTCCGGGGCGAAGGCGAACACCTTGCGGGTGTCGTTGAAACGGGTTGCCCAGTAGTAGCCACGCTCGGCCGGGTGCACCTCGTTCGGGAAGTCGAAGTAGAGGTAATCCGGGTTGGAGAGCACGACGTCATACCCTTTGTGCGCCCACTTCATCGCTTCGTTGAAGCCACCCCAGTAGAGGGTTTCCCAGAAGTTGACCACTGTCTTGTCGGTGGCGAAATCCTTGGCGCTGCTCGCGTACTTCAGCCCATCTTCCCACGCCTGCAGAGTGGAGAAGCCACGCTCTTTCGCCAGCTCGCTCACTTCCTTGGCAAAATAGACCGGCAGCTCGGCCACGTCCTTGATCTTGCCATCGGCGATCATCTTCTGGCACATCGGGGACTTGCCAAACGGCTTGTCCTGCTTGCTGGAATCGACATTGCCCTTCCAGGCGACCAGATCGGCTTTCTGGGTGACGGCAGGATCCTGATAACCACCGCCCTGCATGATGTTCTTCGCCTCGTCACCACCGTAGTGCCAGGCGGTCAACGGCTGACCGGCGGCCTGGTGCATCTGGGCCACTTCATCCATCACCTTGGCGACGAAGGTCGCCGCCCCCGGCTGGCAAGGGTTGATGAAGGACATCTTGTCGTAGAACTGGACCGAGGTGACGTTGGAGGTATCCGCCGGATCAGTCAGACGGAACTGGTTGGCTTCCGCCTCTTTGCCTTCCGCCAGCAGACGCTGGTAGCGCGCCTCCATGGAGACCACAGCCGCACGGGCGTGCGCCGGCATGTTGATCTCAGGGATCACGGTCACGCCGCGCGCCTTGGCATAACGCACCAGGTCGATGTAGTCGGACTTGCTGTAGAAACCGGAGCCCTGATTGTCGCTGGTCGGGCCGGAGCCCAACTGCGGCATCAGGCACTTGGTTTCAGACTCGTCGTGGCAACGTTGGCTACCGACCTGAGTCAGCTCCGGCAGCCCCGGGATCTCCAGACGCCAGCCCTCATCGTTGGTCAGCCCCAGGTGCAGCGTGTTGAGCTTCATGGCAGACATCTGGTCAACCAGTTTCTTCATGGTATCGAGGCTTCTGAAGTGGCGGGCCACATCGGTCTGCATACCGCGGTATTCAAAACGCGGCGCATCCTCGACGCTCATCAGGCTGACCCGCTTGTCGTCAACACCCAGCAGGGAGATCAGGGATTGCGCCCCCCAGAAAGCCCCCTCGATATCATGGCCCTGGATCACAGTGCCCTGCGGGCCTATGGTCATGTCATAACCTTCCGCCTGCTTGAGCTTGCTACCGAGTTTGATGGTCACTGGGTAGCCGGTGTCGGAGAGGGTAACACCCAGCTTGGTCAGTTGAGCCTTGATGGCATCGGCGTGATCGCTTGGCAAGTCCAGCGCATTGAGTTTGATGCTGGAGAAGTCAACCTGCGGGCCCGCCTTGATCACTTGCTTGAGCGGGGTCGGCAGTATCTGATCATCAATCTTGCTGGCCGGCAGCAGGCTGCTGGTCTGGTTGGCAGCGAAACGGGTTTCGCTGTTCATCAGGATGTTGTTGTCATCCTTGGTGCGCTTCCAGCCATCGGCCAGCATCGGCTTCTGATAGGTGCTGGCATCATCGATGTTGCTCATGCTGGCCAGTACTTTCGGCTCAGCACCTTCGCTGGCGACATACCAGTTCGGCATGATGTCGGATTCGAACAACACCCAATATTCCACCACCAGCGGCACTTCGACCGTGGCATCCTTGGCAAAGCCCTTAAACTGCCCGGTTGGCGTCAAACGATAAAGGTCGCCGGTCATGTGAGTGATGGTGAACTGGTCGTTATCCACACGCTGGATACGACGGATGGAGGAGATATAGATGTTCCAATCTTTGGAGGTCACGTCAGCACCTGTGTTGGTCAGGTGCAGCTTGGCAACGCCACAGCTCGCCCACTCGGAACCCAGCGCCTGGCAATCGAGGCCTGCGCCGGCACCGTCGTTGGTGACGACTTCGTACCTGACCACCAGATTATTGGCGAGGGAGTCCACCACGGCTTGCTTGGCGGCATCAGCGGCCTGGACCTGGCTGACGAAAACGGTAGACATGGCAATGGCTAACAGAGAATGTTTCAAGTTCATAACTGCTGCTCTCATTTGAAGTAAAGGTTGGATTTTCTTGGCTTTTTTTATATTGGGCCCCATGGCGGGGCCCTAGTTATGTCAACAATGGACTTAGACTTGAGGCGAGCTTGGCGCCCGATTAACGCAGGGCCTTCAGCTCACCGGCCATGATCTCGGCCAAGGGGCCCAGAATCACCTGCAGGTTCTGTTCACCGAGCTTGACCACACCGGCCGCGCCCAGGGCTTTCAGCTTGCGCTCATCGACGATGCTACGGTCTTTCAGGGTCAGACGCAGACGGGTGATACAGGCATCGATGGTGACCAGGTTCGCTTGACCACCCAGCACTTCCAGGTATTGCTTGGCCAACTCGGTACGGTTGGTAGATTGAACAGCAGCCGGTACGGCTTCATCATCTTCACGACCCGGGGTTTTCAGGTTTAACTTGACGATGACGGCACGGAAGATGGCGTAGTAAAGACCGAAGAATACCAAGCCCTGTACCAGCAACATGTACCACTGAGTGGCCAGCGGGTTGCGTGATTGAATAACCATATCGACGAAACCTGCACTGAAACCAAAACCGGAGATCCAGTGCATACTGGCGGCGATGAACACGGACAGACCGGTCAGCAGCGCATGGATGACATACAGCACCGGCGCCACAAACATGAAGGAGAACTCGAGCGGCTCGGTCACACCGGTGAAGAAAGCAGCGAAGGCGGCTGCGATCATGATGGATGCAACCTTGTCCTTGTTCTCTTTCTTGGCAGAGTGATAGATGGCCAGCGCGGCGCCCGGCAGACCGAACATCATGATGGGGAAGAAGCCGGCCTGGTACATACCAGTGACACCCACAACCGCTTTACCCGCGTCAATGGAGGACTGACCACCCAGGAAGTTCGGGATGTCGTTGATGCCAGCCACGTCGAACCAGAATACGGAGTTCAGGGCATGGTGCAGGCCCACCGGGATCAGCAGACGGTTGAAGAAACCGTAGATACCGGCGCCGGTAGCGCCCAGGTTGACGATGGATTCACCAAAGCTCACCAGACCGCCGTAAATGACCGGCCAAATGGCCATCAGGATGAAGGCGACGACGATCATCACCACTGAGGTCACGATCGGCACCAGACGACGGCCAGAGAAGAAGGCCAGCGCCTTGTGCAGTTCGACGGTGCTGAAGCGGTTGTAGAGCTCGGCGGCGATCACACCGGTCAAGATACCGATGAACTGGTTCTCGATCTTGCCGAAGGCGGCAGGCACTTGATCCAGCGGGATCTGCTGAATTTGCGAGACAGCCCCGGGGCTCAACAATGTGGTCACGACCAGGAAACCAACCAGACCGGCCAGTGCGGCAGAGCCGTCTTTATCCTTGGACATGCCGTAGGCAACACCGACAGCAAACAGGATGGCCATCTTGTCGATGATGGCGGCACCGGCCTTGATCAGGAAGGCAGCCAGCGCACTGTCGCCACCCCAACCGTTCGGGTCAATCCAGTAGCCAACCCCCATCAGGATCGCAGCGGCAGGCAATACCGCTACCGGCACCATCAAGGCCCGGCCGATCTTTTGCATATAACCGAGAATGTTCACGGTTCCTCTCCTTAGTTAAGGTTTTTCTAGAAATTAAGTGCTTATCACGTTTGACGCATAAGCCATCAAGGCTTGATCGGCAGTCTATGTCTTTTATTTCGCTGCGCAAATTAATAAACCTATAATCGTGATCATTATCACCCAAACGAGGAAAGTTGGCGGATACATGTGGCTTATTTTGCAATCTTTATTTACGCTATAAAACAACTTAAATTCGTCTCAGCCTATTTGCCGCCGACACCCCGGCAGCAACCCGTACAGAGGTATCTACAATGCGCCTGATCCCGTTGAAATCTGCCAGCCAAGTGGGCCTGTGGTCTGCCCGTTACATCGTTGACCGTATCAATGCGTTCAAACCCACTGCCGATCGCCCCTTCGTACTGGGCCTGCCCACCGGTGGCACCCCGCTCAACACTTACCAGCGTCTGATCGAACTGCATAAAGCCGGTGAAGTGAGCTTCGAGCACGTGGTCAGCTTCAACATGGACGAATATGTCGGCCTGCCGGAAGATCACCCCGAGAGCTACCACAGCTTCATGCACAACAACTTTTTCTGTCACATCGACATTCGCCCGGAAAACATCAACATCCTCAACGGCAATGCCGAGGATCTGGTGGCCGAGTGCAAGCGCTATGAGGACAAGATCAAGTCCTACGGCAAGATCCACCTGTTCATGGGGGGCATCGGCAATGACGGTCACATCGCGTTCAACGAACCGGCCTCTTCCCTCTCCTCCCGTACTCGGGTCAAGACCCTGACCGAAGATACCCGCATCGCCAACTCCCGCTTCTTCGGTGGCGACATGGAGCAAGTGCCCAAGCTGGCACTGACCGTGGGTGTCGGCACCCTGATGGACGCCGAAGAGATCATGATCCTGGTCACCGGCCACGCCAAAGCCCAGGCTCTGCAAGCCGCGGTGGAAGGCAGCGTCAACCACATGTGGACCATCTCCACCCTGCAACTGCATCCGAAGGGGATGATGGTGTGCGACGAGCCCTCCACCATGGAGCTCAAGGTCAAGACGGTGCGTTACTTCCAGCAGCTGGAAGCCGCCAACATCGGCCGTCTGTAAGGAGCCACCATGTTCGCATTGACCAACTGCACCCTCTACACCGGCAGCTGTGTGCTGACCGGTTACGGGGTCGTGATCGAGGGCGACAAGATTGTCGCCATTCAGCGTCGGGCCGATTTGCCCGCCGGCATAGCACAACATGATCTGCACGGCGCCAACCTCTGCGCCGGTTTCATCGACGTGCAGCTCAACGGCTGCGGTGGCGTCATGTTCAACGGCCACATCACCATCGAGACCCTGGCGACCATGCAGGCCGCCAACCTCAGGTCCGGTACCACCAGCTTCCTGCCGACCCTGATCACCAGCCCGGATGCGGACATGAAGCAGGCCGTCGCCGTGACCCGCGACTACATGGCCGCCCACCCCTTTGAGGTGCTGGGCGTGCATCTGGAAGGGCCTTACACCAACCTCAAGCGCAAAGGCATACACCCGGCCGCCCAGATCCGTCAGCCCACCGACGAGATGATCGACTTCTTCTGCGCCAATGCAGATACCATCGCCAAAATCACCCTGGCGCCGGAGCGCAACAAACCGGAACACATCCGCCAGCTGGTGGAAGCGGGCATCCTGGTCTCTGCCGGCCATACTGCCGCCAGTTACGATCAGGCCATGGCCGGGTTTGACAACGGCATCCGCTTTGCCACCCACCTCTACAACGCCATGAGCCCGACCGTGAATGGCCGCGAACCGGGCATGGTGGGCGCCATCTACGATCGCAAGGATGTCTATGCCGGCGTCATCGTCGATGGGCATCACGTGCACTGGGCCAACGTGCGCCTGGCCCACACTATGCTGGGGGAGCGGCTGGTGCTGGTCACCGACGCCACCGCCGCTGCCGGGGCGCCGGAAGGCTTTGAGAAGTTTGATTTTTGTGGCGCAACCATCTATTTCCGCGATGGTCAGTGCGTCGACGAGAATGGTACACTCGGCGGTTCTGCCCTCACCATGATTGAGGGGGTGGAGAATCTGGTCAAACAGGTCGGATTACCGCTCGATGAAGCACTGAGAATGGCCACCCTTTATCCCGCTCGCGCCATTGGATGGGACTCATGTCTCGGTAGTATCCAGGTCGGAAAAATAGCCAACCTGACTGTCTTTGATCAGACCTTCACGGTCTGCGGGACCGTGGTTAACGGACACTACACAACACAGTGACACTATGACTGGCGGACAAATAGCAAACGTAGATCTTATCAAGCAGGTCAACAGTGCGGCCGTATATCGGCTCATCGACCTGCAAGGCCCTATCTCGCGGGTCAAAATTGCCGAGTTGAGTCAGCTGGCCCCGGCCAGCGTGACCAAAATAACCCGGCAACTGATCGAGCATGGCCTGATCAAGGAGACCTCACCGCAAGCCTCTACCGGCGGACGGCGCGCCATCTCCTTGACCACCATCAAGCATCGCTTTCAGTTTGTGTCCGCCAAGCTCGGTCGCGGCTATCTGCAGCTGAGCCTGTACGATCTCGACGGCAAGGAGCTCGATCAGCACATCACCCAGGTGACCGAGATTGACCAGCAACCCGTGGTCGACATGCTGCTGCGCGAAATTGGTGCCTTCATCGACGCCCAGCAGGAGCGCAGCCGCAACCTCATCAGCATAGCGCTGACCATGCCGGGTCTGGTCAATCCGGAATCGGGCATGGTCATCTATACCCCCAAGTACCAGATCCGCAATCTGGCGCTGGCCAAGCTGCTGGAAAACCACTTCAACCTGCCCTGCTACGTGGGCAACGACACCCGCTCCCTGGCGCTGGCCGAGCACTTCTTCGGTGAATCCCGCGACTGCATGGACTCCATCCTGGTGAGCGTGCACCAGGGGGCAGGCTCCGGCATCATCACCAAGGGCAAGGTGTTCCTCGGTCAGAACCGCAACGTCGGCGAGATTGGCCACATCCAGGTCGAGCCGCTCGGCAAGCGCTGCCACTGCGGCAACTTTGGCTGCCTGGAGACCATCGCCTCCAACGAGGCCATCATCGATAAGGTGAAGGAGCTCATCAGCCGCGGCCACCGCAGCTCGCTGCAGGAGAAGCACATCACCATCCAGGAGGTATGCAAGGCTGCCATGGCCGGTGATGAACTGGCCCGCAGCGTGATCGAGAACGTGGGCGAGCATCTGGGACGAGCGGTCGCCATCACGGTCAACCTGTTCAACCCGCAGAAGGTGCTGATCGCCGGCGAAATCACCGCCGCCGAAGAGATCCTGTTCCCGGCCATCCGCCGCTGTGTCGAGCACCAATCCCTGCCGAGCTTCCACCGTGGCCTGCCCATCGTGAAGGCGCGCTTCCAGAACCAGCCCACAATAGGCGGCTTCGCGCTGGTGAAGCGGGCCCTGCTGGAGGGTGATCTGTTGCAGATCATCATGGAGCAGAAGTAAGGCGAAGGCCTTGCGAGACAAAAAACGGCAGCCAATGGCTGCCGTTTTTTGTCTGGTGTGCTTTTCGCCGGTTTACCCCGCTCTACACGGCTTGAACAGGTCCAGCGCACCATCGTAGACGCTGGTTTGTACATCCATGATCCCCAACATGGAGTGAAACAGGTTGTCGTGGGAGAAACGCTGGCTGCCCGCCTCCACCGCCAGACAGCCCATATCCAGCTGGCGATCGGCCTGCAACTGGGGCGAGAACCAGGTCAGCAGCGGCACCCGGGTCTGATCATCCGGCGCGAATTTGTAGGGAGTGCCGTGCAGGTAGAGCCCCATGGCACCGAGGGATTCGCCGTGATCGGAGAGATAGACCAGCCCCACGTTGTAGTCATTCTGCAGCGTCTTGAGCTTGTCTATTAGCTGTGCCACCACCTTGTCGGTGTAACGTATGGTGTTGTCATAGCTGTTGACCAGCTCCTCATTACTGCAGTTCTCGATGTCGCTGCGCGGGCAATCCGGCACGAAGAAGCGCTCGGAGGCGGGATAGCGCCGATAATAGGTCGGGCCGTGGCTGCCCATCAGGTGGAAGGCCACCAGCTTGTTGCCCTTCATCTGCGCTATCTGCTGATCCAGCCCTTCCAGCATCACCTCGTCGTAGCAGGAGCCTTGCTGGCAATACTGCGGAAACGCCTTGGCTTTTATCTCTATGGTGGGCACGTTCTTGCACACCCCCTTGCAGCCGCCGTCGTTCTCTTTCCACAGCACAGAGATACCTGCGTGTTGCAGCACATCCAGCATGCCATCCCGTGACTGGGCCAGGGTGTCGTCATATTCCCGGCGCGTGAGATTGGAGAACATGCAAGGCACCGAGACAGCCGTGGCGGTGCCGCAGGAGCGCACGTTGCGAAACGAGACCATGCCCGCCTCCTGCTCGGTGAAGCTGTTGGTCTGCTTCCCGTAGCCGTTGAGGGAGTAGTTCTGGCTGCGGGCCGTCTCCCCCACCACCAGGAACATCAGGGTCGGCTTGCCGCCCTGCCCCACCACTTTGGCATCCGTCCCCAGCGGCTGATAGGGGATGGGGGTGGCAAACAGGATATCCGTGGCATAGCGATAGAGACCGTGCACATAGTTGGCGGGCACTATCTCCTTGCCGAGGGACTTGTTGTTGCGCCCGACCGAGGCGTAATCCTGGTAATAGAGGGCGGCCACTCCCACCAGAAACAGCAGCGACAGGGCGATGGAGCCAAGGCGCAACCCCAGCCCCTTATACCAGGGGCTGGGATAGGTTATGTTCACCCACAACAAGGCCAGCGCCGGCAGCACGCCGGTCAGCAGGAACCAGAGCGCGACCGAACCATTGAGGTAGGCCGTCGCCTCCCCGCTGTTGGTCTGGGCTATGTTCTGCAC
>NZ_CAWNYS010000078.1:18508-23616 GCF_963878295.1 Aeromonas sp. HMWF014
AGCTGACCACCGAGCCCATCAGGATCAGCAGCACGAAGAAGGGCTTGAGCAGATAGCGGAAGGTAAAGGGCAGAAACACCGCATTGAGCGCGGCCAGCAGCACCAGGGGGATAGAGAGGGCAAAGCCCGCCTTGACGTGCTCCAGCTGGGTGAGAGTGCGGTAAAAGTGCAGGAAGATGGGCCAGTTGAACACCAGTGCAAACAGCAGCACCAGCAACAGATTCACCTTCATCACTCCCAGGGTGATGCGCATAACGATACTCCGACAAACCAGGCAGGACTGGGGCCCCTGCATGGGGGCACCGGTTGTGAGTGCTCGCTTGCCGCGCGTCCTGAAGGCAAGCGCGGCAAGGGGCTGGGGCGCCCGGACACTGCAGGCAGCTTAAGTCGCCAAACTTAAGGGGAAATTAAGGCAGGCAATGCCATGGTCGGCACGATCTTCAGGTGCCAGCTCATCATAAGAAAAACGGCAGCCGAGGCTGCCGTTTTAGCGGGGGCGAACAGAGCGTCGCCACCTGAGTGTTCACGGACCGGATTACAGGGTCGCGGCGACTTCGTCGGAGATGGAACCGTTGTGGTACACCTCCTGCACGTCGTCCAAATCTTCCAGCATGTCGATCAGACGCATCAGCTTGGGCGCGGTTTCCGCATCCAGCTCGGCCTCGGTGGAAGGGATCATGGTCACTTCGGCGTTCTGTGCCTTGAAGCCGGCGGCTTCCAGCGCATCCAGCACGGTACCGAAATCGTTCGGGGTGGTGTACACCTCGATGGAACCATCCTCTTCGGTCACCACGTCGTCGGCGCCCGCTTCCAGTGCCGCATCCATCAGGGCATCTTCATCGACACCGACGAAGGTCAGCAGCCCTTTCTTGCTGAACAGGTAGGCGACCGAGCCATCGGTCCCCAGGTTACCGCCGCTCTTGCTGAAGGCATGACGCACTTCCGCCACGGTACGGTTACGGTTGTCGGTCAGACACTCCACCATCACGGCGGAGCCTGCCGGGCCGTAACCTTCGTAGACGATGGTCTCGAGCTGCTCGCCGTCGCCACCACCGGCCCCACGTGCGATGGCGCGGTTGATGGTTTCGCGGGTCATGTTGCTGGTCAAGGCTGCCGTCACCGCCGCACGCAGACGCGGGTTGTTGGCGGGATCCGGATCGCCGATACGGGCAGAGGTGGTGATTTCACGGATCAGCTTGGTGAAGATCTTGCCGCGCTTGGCATCCTGAGCTGCCTTGCGGTGTTTGATGTTGGCCCATTTACTGTGACCTGCCATAGAGACTCTCCGTTATATTTTTTAGATTTCAATAACACAAAGTGACCGGGTAGGCCGCGCCGGGCGCGGCCGGGACTGTGCCGGATGCCGGCTTATTCATCACCCTTGACGGTCGTCGCAATCGCCAGTTCGCTCATCTGCGCCTGGTTGGCAAAGCTGGGGGCGTCAGTCATCAGACAGGCGGCCGCCGTGGTTTTCGGGAAGGCAATCACGTCCCGGATGTTGTCGGTACCGCTCAGCAGCATGCTCAGGCGATCCAGGCCGAAGGCCAGACCGGCGTGTGGCGGGGTACCGTACTTCAGCGCATCCAGCAGGAAGCCGAACTTGAGGCGCTGCTCAGCCGGGGTGATACCCAGGATGTCGAATACAGTGGCCTGCATCTCGCTGTTGTGGATACGCACAGAGCCGCCACCCACTTCGTAGCCATTGATGACCATGTCGTAGGCGTTGGCATAGGCGCTGAGCGGGTTGGCTTTCAGCTCGCTCGGGCCCAGGTTGCTCGGGGCGGTGAAGGGGTGGTGCATGGCCGCCAGGCCGCCTTCGCTGTCTTCCTCGAACATGGGGAAGTCGATGACCCACAGCGGCTTCCAGCTGTTTTCCATCAGACCCAGATCGCGGCCCACTTTCAGACGCAGGGCACCGATGGCATCGGCCACCACTTTCTTGCTGTCGGCGCCGAAGAAGATGATGTCGCCGTCGGCCGCGCCGGTACGGGTCAGGATCTCACGCACTATCTCATCGGAGAGGAACTTGGCAACCGGAGACTGTACGCCTTCGAGGCCGCTTCCAGCATGATTGACCTTCATCCAGGCCAGGCCCTTGGCACCGTAGATGCCGACGAACTTGGTGTACTCGTCGATCTGCTTGCGGGACAGCTCGGCGCCGCCCGGCACTTTCAGGGCTGCCACACGGCCTTTCGGGTCGTTGGCGGGGCCGGCAAACACGGCAAACTCGACATCAGTCAGCAGGTCTGCCACATCGACCAGCTCCATCGGCAGCCGCAGGTCCGGCTTGTCGGAGCCAAAACGGCGCATGGCTTCGTCGAAGGTCATCACCGGGAAGTCGCCCAGATCCACGGCCAGCACGTGTTGCCACAGGTTGCGGATCATCTCTTCCATCAGCTCGCGCACTTGCGGCGCTGTCATGAAGGAGGTCTCCACGTCGATCTGGGTGAATTCCGGCTGGCGGTCGGCACGCAGGTCTTCGTCACGGAAGCACTTGACGATCTGGTAGTAGCGATCGAAGCCCGACATCATCAGCAACTGCTTGAACAGCTGCGGGGACTGCGGCAGGGCGTAGAACTTGCCCTTGTGCACCCGGCTCGGCACCAGATAGTCACGGGCACCTTCCGGGGTGGCCTTGGTCAGCATCGGGGTTTCGATGTCGAGGAAGCCGTGCTCGTCCATGAAGCGGCGCACGAAGGCGCTGGCCTTGGCACGGGTCTTCAGGTACTTGGCCATCTCGGGGCGACGCAAGTCCAGATAACGGAACTTGAGGCGCTGCTCTTCGCTGTTGACCTGGTTGAAGTCCAGCGGCAACGGCTCGGCGCGGTTGATGATGGTGAGCTCGTGGGCGAACACTTCGATGGCCCCCGTGGCCATGTCGCTGTTGCGCTGGGAGTCGGGACGGGTACGTACCACACCGGAGACCTGAATGCAGAACTCGCCGCGCAGTTCGGAGGCCAGGGCGAAGGCGTCCGGCTTGTCCGGATCGAAGAACACCTGCACGATCCCTTCCCGGTCACGCATGTCGATAAAGATGAGGCCGCCGAGGTCGCGACGACGATGGACCCAACCGCACAATGTAATGGTCTGCCCAGCATGGGCCTCATTGACCTGTCCGCAATAGATAGAGCGCATGGACTTCTTCCTTCGAAATTGTAGAGAGACGGTGAACCTGGGTCGCCGGGCACGACTGGCAAGCACCGTCTGTCTCACAGCTGGCCAGAGTCTTGTTCTTACCCGGTTTGAAATCTGTCTCATACCGTCCGACCCCCGGGATCGGACACCTGCCACCGATATCGGCTCGACCAGAGGCGGCTGGCAAGCGGCCGGGCAGTCGGTCAGAGGGCATCGGAAAGCGTCGTTGTTTGGCCAATTCATGGCCGCTACCGTCGCCACAATATGCGCACAGCGGCGTGAGTCACAACCATTGGCAAACAAAAGGGCTGGCATTATAGAGGAAAACCCCCATTTGGGTAAAATGGCCAGCAGCCCCCTTTGCCCTGTTTTTTACATCTCAAGGCAAAAAATGGGCGCAAAACGAGATAAACCCGCAGACAGGATCCGACATGAGCCTCTTTTTGGGCCTGCCACAATGGTCACACCCGGCCTGGCCCGGTCAATTATTGGGCGTGGGCGCCAAACCCGCCGAGCACCTCGCCCACTACGCCCGGGTGTTCAACACGGTAGAAGGCAACACCACCTTCTACGCTTCGCCGCCCCCGGAAACAGTGCGACGCTGGGCCGATGCGGTGCCCGCTCACTTTCGCTTCAGCTTCAAGTTTCCGAAAGAGATCAGCCACCAGAGCGATCTGGTGGACGCCGACAAACAGGTGACCGACTTTATCCGGCTGCTCACCCCGCTGCACGACAAGCTGGGGTTGCTCAAGCTGCAACTGCCTGCCCGCTTCGGCCCGAGCGGCCTTCCCCGTCTCACTGAATTCTTCAACCGGCTGCCGACACAGTTTCGCTATGCCCTCGAGGTGCGCCACCCCGATTTCTTCGCCAAAGGCGAGGCCGAGCGCAGCCTGAATCGGATGCTGATGGAAAAAGGCATCAACCGCATCATGCTCGACAGCCGGGCACTGTTCTCTGTGCCGGCCACCACGGCAGCCATGATAGATGCCCAGGGCAAGAAGCCCAGACTGCCGGTGCATCTGTTGGCCACCGCCAGTGCCCCCGTGGTACGGCTCATCGGTCTGCCGGATCCGGCCGCCAATCGCCCCTTCCTGCCAGGCTGGCTACCCCATTGGCGTCAGTGGCTGGCGGAGGGAAAGGATCTCTACCTCTTTATACATACCGCTGACAATGCCCAGTCACCCGAGCTAGCCCGTCAGATAACCCGCCTACTGGGTCAGGAGATGGCCCCCTGGCCGGGGGAAAACGATCGCGCGCGCCAGGGCGTGCTGCGCTTTTAGTCAGCCATGTCACCGGCCATCGGGCGGGCGTAAAAAAAGCCGCTTTTTTGTGGCTGGACGGGGCTCGGCGTCAAGACAAACGCCCATCAATCCTCTACACTAGCGCCCCAAGCAAGGGGCCTGCCGTTGACCATTGCAATTCATTGCAACAAACAGCGCGGCTCCACAAAAAGGGGCCTGCCGTTGACCATTTCAATTCATTGCAACAAGCAGCGCGGCTCCACAAAAAGGGGCCTGCCGTTGACCACTGCAATTCATTGCAACAAACAGCGCGGCTCCGGATCAAGGGCCCGGATAATGGCCCATTGCGAACAGGACAGGCCCAAAGGATCTCACGGCCAGCCACCCCGTTCGTAAACCGGTGATAAAACAACCCTGAAGGGTGTCACCCAACGACTCAATTGAACAAACAGTAGGTTCATATACCGACTGTCAGGTTGCGCAAGCATGCATACCAAAGACCAGATTTTTGCCGCCCCTATCGCCCGATTGGGGGACTTTTGCTTTGACGAACAGGTCGTCGATGTCTTCCCCGACATGATCCAGCGGTCGGTGCCGGGCTACAGCAACATCATCTCCGCCATCGGCATGATGGCTGCCCGCTACGCCCAGCCGGGAAGCCATTTATACGATCTCGGCTGTTCGCTTGGCGCCGCCACCCAGGCCATGCGCCGCCACGTGACCCAACCGGGT